>JAKSUO010000002.1 GCA_024408895.1 Alphaproteobacteria bacterium
CGGTGCAAAAACGATGGAGATTCTCCCCCTCACTGCGTTCGGTGAAGAATGACAGTAAAAAAATATTCTGTCACTCTTGCCCGCTTTTTTTATTCTGTCACTCTTGCCGAGCGTAGCGATGGCGAGAGTCTCTTGCAACAAGCACCGGTCAATATTTTAAAATAGAAAATCAGTGATTTATTGGTATCTTTTTTTGCTAAAAATAGTTTAATAATTAAAAAAAAACTTGATTTATTGATAATATTATAATAATTGTATGTTGTTTTGATGATGCGGCCATGGCGGAATTGGTAGACGCGTAACGTTGAGGTCGTTATGGGCTAAGCCCGTGGAAGTTCAAGTCTTCTTGGCCGCACCAAAAACTTTCTTTGGAATATACCGTCAAAGGAGCTTAATATGCTGAGAATTTACAAAACAGAAGAGACCGGTAAATTAGTTAAGCTCAAAATAATTAAGGCGGTTTCTCACGCATGGTTTAATTTAATCAATCCGGTAGGAAAAGAAATTGATGAAGTTTCATCAATGCTGAAGGTAGATGCCGATATTTTGCGTAATGCGTTGGATGCGGATGAGCGTTCACGCGTTGAGTTTGATGAGGGTATTCTTTCGGCGATTGTGAATTTACCATTGCTGGATGAGGAGGGTAATTTTGATACGTTGCCATGCGGTTTGGTCTTTTCGGGGCGGAATTTTTTGACGATTTGTTCGCGTGATAATCGTATTTTAAGCTCATTTAATAAAAATACCGCCAAAACTTTTGATACGCGTGAACGTACCAAATTTATGCTTTCCATATTGTATAAAACAACGCAATTTTATTTGCGCTATCTCGCGATTATTAATCGTAAAACGGAACATATTGAAGATTCCCTTAAGCAAACGACGCATAACGAAGAGTTGTTTCAATTAATGGATATACAAAAATCCCTTGTTTATTTTACAACAGCATTGCGCGATAATCAGTTGATGCTTGAAAAGTTGCTGCGTATGACAAAGTCGCCGGCAACAACAAAATTGTTGGCCTTTACCGAAGATGATGTTGATTTATTGGAAGATGTTATTGTTGAAAATAAACAGGCAATAGAAATGGTGGATATGCATCGTTCTATTTTGGAAGGTATGATGGATGGCTTTGCCTCAATCATCAATAATAATTTGAATCAGATTATGAAATTTTTAGCGGCCATAACAATTGTATTATCGGTGCCGACTATGCTGGGCAGCTTTTGGGGAATGAATGTGCCAATGCCATTCGGAAACTTGGCTTATGGTTTTGGTGCGGTTGTTCTAATTTCTTTGTTGGCTACCTTGATTGTTATTTTTTATTTCCGCAAAAAGGGAATGTTTTAGAAAAAAAATTTTAAAACTTTCAATATAAAAATCTAAAACGAAAAAACTATGCGTGCGAATCGTTGTGCAACTTTGAGGTATATTTGTGCAAAAAAATACCACTTTTTAATACTTAATTTTATGCTTTTGAAAAAGAAAAAAGCCTTGATTTTTCAAGGCTTTAAATGTGGTAGCGAGGGTCGGATTGCTCCGCTTCACACATATGTGTTCGCGTTTCTTTCGCGCTCATCGGCTTTGCCGACCGCGATACTTTCGTCTCGCTTTCGCTTGGCGTCGAACCAACTGTTTCGTTGGTTCTCATCCGGCTACTCATATAGATACAAAAAACGCCCCATAAAGGAGCGTATTTTAGTATCTATTGGTAGCGAGGGTCGGATTGCTCCGCTTCACACATATGTGTTCGCGTTTCCTTCGCGCTCATCGGCTTTGCCGACCGCGATACTTTCGTCTCGCTTTCGCTTGGCGTCGAACCAACTGTTTCGTTGGTTCTCATCCGGCTACTCATATAGATACAAAAAACGCCCCATAAAGGAGCGTATTTTAGTATCTATTGGTAGCGAGGGTCGGATTCGAACCAACGACACGCGGATTATGATTCCGCTGCTCTAACCAACTGAGCTACCCCGCCAAGACAGAATGATTGTTACTATTTAAAAAGTAACTTGTCAATAATAAATTTCATTTTTAAGCAGATTAGTATTATTTTCTTATAAAATAACGAAAAATGGTCTTGAAAGTTGCATTAAGCACTATATATTGGAGGTAATAAGGAGAAAAAATATGGAATTTTATAGGTGCAGACATTGCGGTAACATAATTGCATATACCAATAAATCCGGTGTGAAGGTTATGTGCTGTGGCGAAGAAATGGGTTTGTTAACTGAAAATACAACCGATGCGGCAACGGAAAAACACGTTCCGGTGATTAAACGAGAAGGAATGAAAGTTGAAGTTTCAATCGGCAGTGTGGAACATCCGATGGATGAAAAACACTACATTCAGTGGATTGCTTTGGAAACAAAAAACGGTAATCAACGTGTGGTTCTGCACCCTTCGGAAAAACCTCAGGCTGTTTTTTATATTGCCGAAGATGATGTCATTATAAAAGCTTACGAATATTGTAATATTCACGGGCTGTGGTCTAAAGCGGAATAAAATAATAAATTTATTCGCAAAGGTGATAAACTGCTTTTAGCGCGTCGGCGGCTGATGAAGTGATGCCACCGGCATAACCCGCACCTTCGCCGCACGGATAAAGCCCACGGATGTTGCTTTGCATGGTTTCGTCACGCACAATACGTACCGGTGATGAACTTCGGGTTTCAACCCCTGTCAAAACCGCATCATAACAATCGTAGCCATGCAATTTTTTTGCCATTTCCTTAATCCCTAAACGCATTGTATCGGCAATTTCCGTCGGTAAAATTTGCGCCAGATTTGTCGGGATAGTTCCCGGTTGATATGACGGTTGCACTTCACCGAAATTTTTTGATGTTTTATTGAGCAAAAAATCACCGACCAGTTGTGCCGGAGCTTGATAATTTGCGCCGCCGAATCTGAAAGCCGCTTCTTCAAATTTTCTTTGAAAATACATTCCGGCCAAAGGCTCATCAGAGCCGAAATCATTGCCATCAACACCAACCAACAGGGCCGCATTGGAATTTTCTTTGTTGCGGGCAAATTCACTCATGCCATTTGTGACTACATGGCCGATTTCAGATGTAGCGGCCACAACCGTTCCGCCGGGACACATACAAAAAGTATAAGCCGACCGGCCATTCGGTAAGTGAACAGCCATTTTGTAATCGGCAGCTCCCAGATACGGACTTTGCGCCGATTTGCCATACTGTGCTTGATTAATCAAAGTTTGTTTGTGTTCAATTCGCGCACCGATGGAAAATGGCTTTTGTTGCATATAAACACCGTTTTTGTTTAGCATTTCAAAGGTATCGCGCGCACTGTGTCCAATGGCTAAAAATACCCGATCGGCCGCCAATTCGTATGTTTCGCCGTTGTGCCGAATTTGCAAAGCCTGCAATTTATTATCTTGTACAACTATAGTTTCCAGTTATGAATTGAAACGGTATTCGCCACCGAGTTTTTCAATTTTATGGCGAATATTGCGCACAACTATTCTGAGATTATCCGTTCCGATATGTGGTTTTGCCAAATAAAGAATTTCTTGCGGTGCGCCGGCGGCATATAGTTCTTGCATAACTTTGGCGGTAAATTTATCTATTTTTATGCCGGTCATCAGCTTGCCATCAGAAAATGTACCGGCACCACCTTCACCGAATTGCACATTGGATTCCGGATTTAAATGTCCCGTTTTCCAAAACAAATCTACATCTTGTTGTCGGATATCTACTTCTGAGCCGCGTTCAATGATAATAGGTTTGAGGCCTGCTTCGGCCAAAGCAATAGCAGCAAACATTCCGGCCGGGCCGCTGCCGACAACAACAGGGCGTATGCCGGTATCTTTAATTTTGAAAGATAATATTTCGGGAGTCGTGATTAGCTCAATATCTTTATTTTGCGATGTCAACTGCAAATTTTCGGCATTAAAATCAACACTGAAAACAAAATGTACATTGTTCTTATTGCGCGCATCTACGGATTTTTTAGAAATGCCGAAATTGGTAATTTGCACGTCAGAACGACTTAGTTTTTTGATTGCCAATTTTTTCAAATCTTCCGATGATGTATTAAGTGGTGCTTGCAAATTATTGATACGAAACATAAATCCTCCAATATATAAAAGGCATCATAAACGAAAAAATATAATCTGCAACTATTCTTTTTTTATGATAAGTCGTCGTAAAAATGTTTAATAACAGTTATAAAAAATATCTTGACATCTACTCATAAGATAGTATAAATGGGCTTCATGGAGCGTTGGTAGAGTGGTAATACAGCGGATTGCTAATCCGTCATCGCGAATAACGATGCAGAGGTTCGAGTCCTCTACGCTCCGCCAAATAATCCAAACCGTCAGAAATGACTGTTTTCTTCTTTTTGTCTCTTAGCTTCTGTGCTGAGGAAATATCTGATTAGGAACACAATTCACTAATAATTTCGTTTAGGACAAGCATACCATTGTATGTTGGATAAACGTGTGTGGCGGACTCTGCCAAAAGCCCCATATCTTTTAAGTCTTGTAATTTTTGAGCGTTCACAAAAGAGTGAAACTCCAGACCGCAGATTTTGTGAAAATCTTGCAAATTGATACCTTGGGTTAATCTTAATCCCATAATAATCAATTCTTCGGCGCGTTCTGCGGAGGATAAATTCTCATGCTTAAAAGGATACACGGTTGCAATAGATTGATTGTTTATTTTCAATCGTCCGTGTGCAGACACGCCGATACCGATATAATCACCGCCTTGCCAATAAGTTAAATTGTGCGTTGATTGATAACCTTCTTGGGCAAAATTTGAAACTTCATAGTGTTTATAACCGGAAGATGTGAGAAAATCACGCGTGAAATTATACATTTCTGCGGCAGCTTCATCGTTTAAAGGCTGAATTTTTTTGCGAGCAAAAACGGTATCGGGTTCAACGGTAAGCTGATAAAGCGAAATATGGCGCAGACCATAAGAGGTTATTTCTTGTAATTCTTCTTGCCATTGTGAAATATTTTGATTAGGGCGCGCATAAATCAAATCGGCAGAATGATTGTTGAAAATCGCAACAATTTCTTTTAAGCAAGCCCGAGCTGTTTCAAGGTTGTGCGTGCGTCCCAGAAAGCGTAAATCGGTTTCATTTAAGGCTTGAACTCCAAGTGATAATCGGTTGATACCCGACGATTTTATATCATTAAACAGCGACCTTGCGTGAGTGTTGGGATTGGCTTCCAAGGATATTTCTACTGTCTCTTTAATCTGCCAAAGTTTATATATTTTATTGATTATTTTTTCAATATTGCGAGGGGCAAGCAAAGAGGGAGTGCCTCCACCGAAAAATACAGATTTTATTATGCGGTTACTTGTGATTTCGTGATATTTGCTTAAATCGGCAAGATACTGTTCTATAATTTCATCTTGATTAACATTGCGGCACACCTCTTTGTAAAAATCACAATAAGGGCATTTGCTTTTGCAAAACGGCCAGTGGATATATATGGCAAGCTCATTCGGATTGTGCGGCATTGTTTATTCCGTATAGATTATCCACCCATATATTGTCGTGGTCCAAATTAGCGTAACATAAATAAAAGAAATAAGCACCAATAGGCTGCCTATGTCTTTGGCCTTTTTGGACAGTTCGTGATATTCTTCAGAAATACGGTCAATGATTGTTTCTATGGCGGTGTTGATAAGCTCTGCCAATAACACAATTAGCAAACTGGCAATTAAACGAGCTTGTTGCCATGCCGGCATATTAAAGCATAAGGCGATGATTGTCATAATTATCACAAAAACAATATCCTGACGAAAAGCGGCTTCGCTTTTGAAAGTGGCTTTAAAGCCATCGTATGAATAAGTAAAGGCTTTTAAAATTCTCTTAATTCCGGTGTCGGTTGCTTTCATTTTTTTTCTCCTTGGGTCAAGAATACCTATTTTTATGCTGACGTCAATCTTTTTGTTGTGGGTATCTTGCGTTTTATTTTTGCCATTAATCTTGAATTTGTTATAAGTGAATACAACATATTAGGTATGTGTTTTTTTAGGAGTATTAAAATGGCAAACGAAAATAGCAAAATTAATTATGGTGTTGTTGCTTTAATAGCTGTTGTAGCAGCGGTTATCAGTTCTTTTGTGACTTATAAGGCAGTGGCTGACAATAGCGGAAAATTTGCAGTTGTTGATGTTCAACGTGTTGTTGTGTCTTCGCGTGATATTGCGGCGTTGAAAATTGAACGTGATGCGCAAGTGGCTGAACTTAAGAAAATGGCTGACAATGCGAATGCTAAAATTAAAGCTGAAAAAAATGAAGATGCCAGAAAGAAATTGTCTGAAACATATTTGAGCGAAATTAATGGCAAAAAAGATGAATTTGATAAAGTTTATGCTTCAGCAATACAGGCTTCTGATAAAAAATTAAATGACATTATTAATGCCGTTGCCGAAAAAGAAGGATTGAAAGTTGTGTTCAATAAAGCTTCTTTGGTTACCGGTGGTACGGATATTACCGAAGCTGTTGTTGAACAAGTAAAATAAATCTGTTGGATCAGAAAATAAAAAAAGGCTTTCCGTGAAGGAAAGTCTTTTTTTTATAAGCAGGAAAATTACGCCCGTTTATTTATGAAAAATCTTTTAATGCCTTTTTTACAACTTGCAAAAGTTGCGGGGTTGAATGTCCGTAACCGGGGTTAATAATCAGCCGTGAGTTTGGCGAGACCATGTGTAAATCCCAAGCCTGATTGACAAGACAACAAAAATCCATACGGTTATGCGCAATCAACATAGGAATATTTTTGATAGATGCGATATTATCCGTAATTTGATTATCGGCAATGAAAAAGTGGTTTTTTGTGAAAGTTAGATAAATGCGCGCACTATTTAGAGATTCCGGGGTTGCTTCCGTTATTTTTTCAAACTGTGGATTCAACTGCCCAAGCTGGTATTCATAGCTTCCCCAATAAGACAAAGCTTTCAAATTATCGGCTTCGTTTTCTGAAAAAAGCAATTTTTCGTAAGCCGGCAGAATATTCCTGGTGTGTACTTGCTGGCGCATTTCTTGCCATAAATCCGGATAAAAACGTTCGCTGTCGCGCATTAGCCACGCACTGTCTTGCACACGAGCTAAAAATACGGAATGGACAACAATTTTTTGCACAAGTTTAGGATATGCTTCGGCAAAAAGAAGAGCCATTGTGGAGCCCCAAGAACAACCGTGAACAATTATCGGTACACGAATTTTCAAAAAATCCAACAGGCGAGCAGCGTCGCTGATTAAAGCCTGTGTGTTGTTGGCAAAAATTAAATGTTCATATTCGGATAAACCACAACCGCGCGGATCAATCTGAATGAAACGATATTTGTTCAAGTTAAGTAGTTTAGCGTATTTCGGACGCGAACAGCCTCCGGGACCACCGTGAAATGATAGCACAGGAATCCCTTGAGGATTGCCATATTGCACATAATGGATTTTATGTCCGTCTTGTTCCGGTAAAAAGCCTTCATTAAACGGTTTCGGCATAAATTGAAAAAAATGCAACAGCATAATTGTTCCTCCATATACGTTTTTTCTATATCAAAAATTGCAGATGTGCAATATAAAACTTATTGATGATATGCTCTTGCATTTTTTTGATTTTAGGTTATCGTTTACTAAATGAAAGGAAAAAATATGCGCAAGTTTCTGAGTGTAATTCTATGTTGTTTGATATCCGGCACGGCATTTGCTTATATTACCGAGCCGATTACCAAGTTGACTAAGCCGGTTAAAATTGTAGTGCCATTTAAAATCAGGGCGCACAATGATCGGATTTATACTCCGAATCAATATTATTGCTATATGAAACGTACGCTGAAATTTTGCCAAGACAAACACGGACACGGAATAAACGGACGAATTGTCAATACTTATGATGACCGGGTGGCATATGAAACTTATCAAGATGGCTATCAAACCGGTATCACAACGGTGTTTAATCAAAGCGGAACGTTGCTTCAACGAATTGAATATAAAAAAGGCGTGCGTAACGGTGAGGCGATTTCTTATTATGAAAACGGCAATGTGGAGGCTGTGGCGCATTATCGTGACGGAGCGTTGGACGGGCGCTTGGAGCAGTATGATATTAACGGTGCGTTGGTCGGCAAAATGACCTATAAAAAAGGTTGGTTTAAAGAAGGATATTGTAAAAATGAGGCCGATAATCACACAATGGATGAACGTTTACGACATTCCGATTATAACGAAGTTATTCCTTGCGGGTATGATGAAGAATAGAGCTTTTTGCAATATGAAATGTTTGTTTTGATAAAATGGATATAAATAAAAAAAGCAACGATGTTGTCGTTGCTTTTTTTATTTATTACTTTCTTATTTAGTAGCTTCTGGCGTAAATAACATCCATAGTTGCATCTTTTCCGGTCAATAAGCATTTGCCGGTGGTGCCACTCTGATCAAACGGAATGCACCGGATGGTAATTTTCATTGATTTTAAGATTTCTTCCGATGCCGGATCGCCACACCATTTGCCGCGTACAAAAGCAACTCTACCCGGTTTGCCGTCCTCAATCCATTCATTGGAATTGGCAAAATAGTCAGCAAATTCTTCCGGTGTTTTAATGTCGGTACGAATGTTCTCTTGCAAACGTTTTTGCGCCTTAGCAAACATTAATTGTTGCAGCTCTTCCAAACGCTTACCGACCGAATTAATAAATTCGTCGGTTTTTACAATTTTTTTGCCTTCTGGTTGTCCGATAAAAATACGTTCTTTAGCCATTAAACCGCTGCTTTCAATATCGCGAGCTCCGATTTCACACACAATCGGTGCGCCTTTTCTAATCCACTCCCAAACCTTATCTACGCTCGGTTTATCGCGATTATCTATTTTGATACGAAGTTTTTCGCCGAAAGCTGTTTTGTCTTTGAGTTGTGTTTTTATTGATTCTATATATTCCATAATACGCGATGTGTCGTCCGGTTTTTTGATAATCGGTACGAATACGATTTGATACGGCGCAATACGCGGCGGAACAACCATGCCGTTATCATCTGCGTGCGACATAATCACACCACCGATTAAACGTGTAGAAACACCCCACGAAGTTGTATAAGCATATTCTTGTTCGTTGTTTTGATTTACAAACTTAATGTCAGCAGATTTTGCAAAATTTTGCCCTAAAAAGTGCGATGTTCCGGCTTGTAAAGCTTTTCCGTCCTGCATCATTGCTTCAATACAATATGTATCTATTGCGCCTGGGAATTTCTCATGCTCCGGCTTGCGTCCGGCAATTACCGGCATAGCCAAAGTATTTTCTGAAACATCTCTATAAACTTCTAGCATTTTTGTTGTTTCTTCTTCAGCTTCTTGCGAAGTAGCATGAACGGTATGTCCTTCTTGCCACAAAAATTCACGAGTGCGTAAAAACAGGCGAGGGCGCATTTCCCAACGTACAACATTTGCCCATTGATTTAATAAAATAGGCAAGTCACGATAAGATTTTACCCATTTAGAGAATGAATCTGCAATAATAGTTTCACGTGTAGGACGTACGATTAATGGTTCGTCTAATGGTGAAGACGGTTTTAATTTTCCTTCTTCATTAACCAGACGAGAGTGGGTAACAACAGCCATTTCTTTGGCAAAACCCTCTACGTGATTAGCTTCTTTTTGAAAGAAAGACAATGGAATAAACATAGGGAAATAGTAGTTTTCGTGTCCGGTTTCTTTTATTTGTTCATCCATAACACGTTGTATTCTTTCCCAAATTCCGTAACCCCAAGCTTTAATTACCATACATCCCGGAGAAACAGAATTTTCTGCCATATCAGCTTCGGAAACCACATTTTGATACCATTCCGGATAGTTTTGTTTGCGGGTTGTTTTCATAGCCATATTTTTTCTCCTATCTCAGTTCGCCGCCGGTTTTTTTACCGACTTCTACAATAACTTTATTCATTAAGTTTTCAATATCTTTGTCGGTAAAAGTTTGTTCTGCCGGTTGAAAAGTTAAACTTATTGCAACAGATTTTTTACCCTCCGGTAAATTAGCACCTTCATAAATATCAAAAATGCGTACGTCGGTAATTAAATTCCGATCGGCATTTTTAGTGGCGGCAATAATGGCGGCGGCAGATACTGTTTTATCAACCACAAATGCCAAATCCTTATCTACGGCTTGGAATTGTGAAAGTTCCAGCTTCTTGCGGGCCTTGTTTGCCGATTGGCGTGGCAACGGAATATTGTTTAAATTAACTTCAAATGCTACTACGCGCGATTTGATATCCATTTTCTTCAAAATACTCGGGTGAATTTCGCCAAAATATGCCAATACGTTTTTACCCAAGCGAATTGTGCCGGAACGTCCCGGATGATAATAGGAAGGGGCGTCGGTGGTAATTTGTGGGTTTTCAAACGGGCCTTTAGCTGCGGCAATGGCGGCTAAAGCATCGGCTTTGGCATCAAAGACATCATATTCTCGTGAACTTCCGGACCAATCTTTTTTAGCCGTTAAACCGGCGCGAACACCGGAAGCATCGGTATGTTGTTCTCCCGGATTGCGACCGCTGAATACAGGGGCAACTTCAAAAATTGCTACATTCGGATAACCACGGGCTATGTTATTTTTAACTGCCGTCAATAAATTCGGTAAAATTGACGGACGCATTTCATCCAATTCTTTTACAATAGGATTTTGCACCATAATTGCATCGTGTCCGTTGCGGAAGTATTGTGAAATATCGCTGTCGGAAAAACTCCATGTAACGGTTTCATACATTCCGCGAGAAGCTAATTCGTGCTTAACAATCATCACATTATGTTGTTCGGCAGATAAAATTTCTTTCGGAAACGTGCTGTTTGGTAAAGACATAGCCGGAATTTCATCTAAACCTATCATCCGCACAACTTCTTCAATCAAGTCTTGTTCACATTCAATATCACCACGCCAACTAGGAGAAACCGCCTTGATTTTGCCGTTTTCAAGTGATACTTCAAAACCGAGATTTTGTAAAATTTGCATAGATTTTTCGGCACTGACCGGCATACCGATAAATGTTTCCAATCTTTCCGGACGCAAATAGGCCACTTGCGGTTGAATGTTTTCACTGCCGACAACGGTTAAATCCGAGGCAGTTCCACCACAAATGCATAAAATTAGTTGTGTAGCATAGTCTGAGTCGATTATGTTGGATTTAGGATCCACCCATCGTTCGTAGCGATAGCGAGAATCCGAATCAATTTGCAAATGACGACCGGTTTTGGCAATACATTCCGGTTTGAATAATGCACATTCCAGTAAAACGTTTGTTGTATCTTCGGAGCAGCCTTTTTCAATGCCGCCCATAATACCGCCCAAACATTGAACGCCTTCGTCATCGCAAATGCCTAAGCTATAATCGGTTAAATTATATTCTTTATCGTTCAAAGCTTTAAATTTTTCACCATTATGCGCCATACGAACAGTCAGATTACCTGTCAACTTATCAGCATCAAAAACGTGCAACGGACGTGCCAAATCGTAATTGAGGTAATTTGTTATATCTACAAGCGGTGAAATAGAGTGAATACCGATGGCGTTTAATCTGTCGGTCATCCACTTCGGTGATTGGGCTTTATTATTTACACCTTTAATGTAGCGTCCGGTGTAAACAGGACATTCTGTCGGGCAGTCAACGCTGATTTTAATCGGATTAGCGAATTTGCCATCGGTTTTTTTAACGTCTAAAGGTTTTAACGTTCCCAAACCGGCAGCTGCCAAATCACGAGCAATTCCGCGAACACCTAAACATTCGGCGCGGTTAGGAGTGATTGATACTTCAATAACCGGATCAATATTCAAAATTTCGGAAGCAGGCTTGCCAATAGGGGTGTCAGACGGCAAGTCAATAATAGAGTCATGTGACGTGCCGATGCCGATTTCATCAACAGCGCACATCATGCCGCAACTTTCAACACCGCGGATGGTTGTTTTCTTGAGGCGCTCGTTAAACAAAGGTATTAAAGTACCTTCCGGCGCAAATATTCCGATTAAGCCCTCTCTGACATTCGGCGCACCGCAAACAACTTGATATTTGTGTGTGCCGTCATTAACGCATAAAATGTGTAAATGGTCAGAATCCGGATGTTTTTCCACACTGTCTATTCTGGAAGTAATAAAGCCGCCGAGTTGAGAAGCAGGATTAATAACTTCTTCAACTTCCAAACCGATGCGGGTTAATGTCTCGCTGATTTCAGTAAGAGTTGCGTTGGTATCTAAGTGTTCTTTTAACCAAGATAATGTGAATTTCATCGTGCCAGTCCTCCGTTATTGCTTAAACCGCCAGTCATTGAAGATAAATCAAGTGGCGTAAATCCGTAATGTTTCAACCAACGAACATCCGATTCAAAAAATGTTCTTAAATCCGGAATACCATATTTCAGCATGGCTAAGCGATCTATACCCAGACCGAAAGCAAAACCTTGATATTCATCAGGATTAATACCGCCTGCTTTTAATACATTCGGATGTACCATGCCGCATCCCAAAACTTCAAGCCAATCTGTTCCGGCACCGATTTTTAATTCGGTTTTCGTTTTCAGACAGCCAATATCCATTTCGGCAGAAGGTTCGGTAAACGGAAAATATGACGGACGATAACGAACCGGTATTTCATCAAGTTCAAAAAAAGCTTTCATAAAATCATATAAACAGCCTTTCAGATGTGCCATGGTAATATTTTTATCAATAACCAATCCTTCTACCTGGTGGAACATCGGGGTATGGGTGGCGTCATAGTCGGAACGATATGTGCGTCCAGGTGCAATAATGCGAATAGGTGGCTGTTGTTTTTCCATTGTTCTGATTTGCATACCGGAAGTGTGTGTCCGGATAACATAAGCTGTATCCATATCAAAAGGTTTTGTCGGATCATTATTAAGATAAAACGTGTCTTGCATTTGGCGGGCAGGGTGATTGCCGGGCATATTCAAGGCATTAAAATTGTGGAATTGATCTTCAATATCCGGGCCGTTAGCAACATCAAATCCCATTTCTCCGAAGATGGCGACAACTTCCTCATAAATTTTGGAAACAGGATGAATACGTCCTTGAGTTTCCGGACGTATCGGCAAAGTGACATCAATTGTTTCTGTGGTCAATTTTTCGTTTAAGGCCTTGTCTTCCAATATTATTTTCTGTGCTTCAATTGCGTTTTCAACTTCGGATTTCAGTATATTTAAGCCTTTACCTAAAGCAATTTTTTCTTCCAACGGTAACGCCCCGAGGCCTTTCATCATTTCGGTAATTTGTCCTTTTTTACCTAAAACCGAAACTCTTATGTCATCAAGTACCTTTAAGTCGGTTGATGCGTTGATTTTACTCAATATTTCGTTTTTTAAACTGTCTAAATTTTCCATAATGGCAACCTTTTGTTTTTAAAATAAATAAAAAAGAGTCAGCTAAAGTAAATAAACCATCGCTAACTCTTTTTTCTTTAGTTTTTGTGTATCGTTATATTACTTATTAAGAGCCGCTTTGGCAGTTTCTACCAACTGTGCAAATGTTTCGGGCTGCTTCAAAGCGATATCAGCAAGAACTTTACGATCAAGCTCAACACCTGCTTTGATCAGTCCGCTAATAAATCGGGAGTAAGTCATATCATGGATACGTGTGGCAGCATTAATACGTTGAATCCACAAAGAACGAAAACTTCTTTTCTTTGCTTTTCTGTCACGGTAAGCATATTGCAAACCTTTTTCAACTTTTTCAACTGCTACTCTGAATACATTGTTGTTACGACCTCTGTAACCTTTCGCCATACCTAAAATTTTCTTGTGGCGAGCGTGAGCCGTTAAACCTCTTTTAACACGAGACATATCCTAAATCCTCCTTAAATAAACGGTAAAAACTTTTTGATAAACTTGTTGGCTGCCGCAATAATAACGGAACCTCTGGCTTGTCTTTTTTGCTTTGTCGGTTTGTTAAAGAGAAGGTGTCTCTTAAACGAATGATTTCTTTTTAATTTACCGGTACCGGTAACGCCGAAACGTTTGGCAGCGGCTTTTTTTGTTTTTAATTTTGGCATTTTATTCCCCTTCGTTAAATGGAATTGAACAACAAGCTGTCAGGCATGCCTTTTCGCCCGAACAACTCAGACTTAGCGTTTATAACGCAATTATATTTTAAATTCAAGAACTTTTTTATTTTTTTTATTTTTTGATATTACCAGAATGGTTTGATGGCATTATCGTATATGTAATAACCGGTATCGGGAGATAATTTTTTGCCGTTGTACCAAACATCACCGGTTAAAGTGAAGCGCAATCTTTTCATATAAGTACACAGTGTTTTGCCACATTTTGTTTGCGGTAAATCTAAAGCATTTATGTCCTTTGTGTTTCTAATATAATGTTTTTGCAAATTAAAATGCTCTTGCCATATTTTATCAAGAAAATTATTTCTCGTAAATTGTAACATCACATACTCGCCGTTTTGCTTGATTGCAATACTTTCGGCTTGCGGGGCGATAACAATTTCAGGTTGTTTATTCGGTATGAAGATGCTTAAAAAACCGAAGATAATCGGTAAAATTCCCCATTTACGCCAAGGCCTTTGCCATATACACAACCAATAACCGCCGCATACAATCAATATAAGCCCGCTAAAAGATAAAGTTTCACAATGCCACACACTGTGCGGTAGGTGAGATACCCATGCGGTAATTTCGTTCAGTATGGCCATACCGGCACCAAGAAGTTTAAGCGGATATAAAATGATGCCGAATGGTAGTGCTGCCAGACAAAGTAAAATTGCTGGCATCAGCCATAAACCGATTAGAGGTCCGGCCAATAAATTGCCTAAGCTTGTATAAACGGCAACACGCTGAAAATGATACAATGAAAACGGCATGGTCGCGATACTGGCTACGAAATCGCAAATAACAATACCGGCTAAATAACAAAAGATTTTTAAAATGAAGTTTGAGCTATGCAGCCAAGAGGAAAGTTTGGTGGCGTATGTTTCATAAAAAGCAGTTAAAGCATAAACAGCGGCAAATGACATCTGAAAGCTGACCGAAATAAGTGCATGAGGATAAATAACCAACAGCACCAACGCGGCAAAACCGACCATGCGCGTGGATATGGCTTGACGATCAAAGATTATGCCAATGAAAACAACAGTTGTCATAATAAAAGCGCGTTCGGCCGGTGTGGCCATACCGGAAATTAATAGATATAGTGCACTGAAAATAACAGCAAAAATTGCCGCAATTTTTTTGATGTCAAAGTGCAACACAATCGGCGGAAATAAAGCCAAAATAAAACGTATCAAAAAGAATATCAATCCGGCGATTGTGCCTAAATGCAAGCCGGATACGGAAAGAAAATGCGCTAATCCGGAATTGCGATAATTATTGTTAAGCTGCTCGCTTATACCGGATTTTTCTCCAATCAAAACAGCCTGCACAACATCGGCAATATTGCGCGGTAAAACCGTATTGGTAAAAGTTGCAAATTTGTAACGAAATGTGTTTAAAGTGCTTATGAAAGGTGTAATCGGTGCAGAGCATTTGATGTTAAAAATTTCGCTGTTGACATAGCCATTGGCACTCAATCCCTCATAAAAATATTTGCGATTCAGCTTAAAGCCGTTTAAAATCGGCAACGGCTTGGGCGGAAAAATAGTTGCAACGAGTTCTACGCAATCTCCGATTTGAAAATCGTTCGGCAGATTTGTCGTTAAACGAAATTTTCCCTTGAACGGTTCATCATAACCTGACACATTATTTAACAATAAACGTAATTTGTTATTTTCATTGCGACCGATATTTTCTATCTGGCCCTTAAGATATAGCGTTTGCTTATTTTCTATGTTGTCCGTGCGCAAAGATTGGTATATGGTCCGTGCTTGAATATCCGCAAATCCGGTTATAACAATCAGACCACCGATAAACAGCCAATGCAAATTTTTGTAACGACATAAATAAAACAGCAACAACCATACTTCCACAATGCCGACTGTCAACCATGGCGAAGGAGGTGTCGGAAAGCAAAAGTATAAGGCAATTCCAAACGCAAAAAGAAACGGCACTATCATAAACCACCGAGATTGTTCGGCCGCAAAATTTTCAACTGCCGCCGCGGCGATTTTGTGCCATAATTTTTTCATTGTTTCTTTTTAATAAAGTTTATGATTGTTGCCGCGGCGTTGTCGCTTGGTTTTTGTTCACCCATTCCGAGTAATTTCCGCACTTTATCAAAGCCGTCCATTTGATGATGATAAAGCGGCTTATTTGCAATAAATTGCTCAAGATACGACATAATATTGGCCGGATTGCAACTTTCTTGCAACAATTCCGGCACGATTTCGCGCGATAGCAATATATTGGTCAGGTTAACATATTGAATGTGAATAAAACGTCGCGCTATCCATTCGGTTAATTTCGGAACTTTGTAGGCAATAATATGCGGCACGTTGACTATTGCCAACTCCAACGCCACCGTACCAGATGCCGCAATGGCAACATCTGCATCATGAAAGGCATCACGGCGATTTTCTTCGCCTTCTATCACCATAATCGGTAACTCGGAGGCTTTAACCATTTGGTGTACCTGTTTTGCAACAGTGCCGACTGTCGGAATAACAAAAGAAAAGTCCGGATATTTGTTGTGCATTAACTTCACTGTTTGCAAAAAATCCGGTAATAATCGCTCAACTTCATTGTGACGCGAGCCGGGTAATACCAACATTAATCTGTTTTTTTGCGGAATTTCGTGATTTTTTTTGAAGCTTTGTTCGGTATTGCCGTTGACGAGTGTGCTTTCTATGACCGGATGACCGACAAACACCGTTTTTAAGTGGTATGGTGTAAAATATTTCGGTTCATTCGGAAAAAGTGTCAGCAATAAATCAATATATTTATACATGGTGCGGGCACGTTTTTTCTTCCAAGCCCAAACCTGCGGAGCTACATAGTGAATCTGTGGGATATTTAAATTCATATTGCGCAATTTTTTATGAATACGCGCTGAAAAACTCCAACTGTCAATTGTGATGACGGCATCCGGTTTAGTGAGCTTAATATCTTCAATGGTTTCGGAAATGCGATGTAAAATTCGCGGAATACTCGGGATGACTTCGGCTATCCCCATTACGGCAAGTTCACTGATATTAAACAGGGATTTTAAGCCTTGTGCTTGCATGCTCTCGCCACCCAAACCGAAAAACTGCGCTTTTTTATCTTTTTGGCGCAAAGCTTGCATTAAGCGTCCGCCTAAAGCATCGCCAGAAGGTTCACCGGCAATCAAATAATATTTCATAACTGTTTCTCCGCCGAAGGGTTAATTCCAATAATAAATATGCCGTATTTGTCGGCCAATGCTATTGTTTCCTCATCATTAACAATTAAGGCGTTTCCGGCATGGACGGCAATGCCACGCATACCGGCAGTGTGCAGATTTTCAATGGTCCTTTGCCCGATTGTCGGCAAATCTATGCGCATATCCTGTTGCGGCTTGCGCAATTTCACCAAAACAGCCCCATCACCTTTGCGTTGATAGGCACCACAACGTTCAATTAATTTGTCTGTACCCTCAATGCCTTCAACTCCCAGTACTAAACCTTGCTGTATGATTACTGATTGTCCGACATCCAAGCGACCGAGAGCCAATGCAACTTCCACGCCTCGTTCAATATCGGCCAAAGCTTGCTTATCGGGTTTGGCTTTAGTTAATTTGCCCTCTTTGACCAATAAATCAGGCAGAACTTCATGAATGCCGACAACACGCATGCCGTCTGCTTCAATTTCTTTAATTAAGGAACGTAAAATGCCGTCATCGCCGATTGATTTTAATCCGATACGGGCAAAAAATGCCGCGGTGCGCAAATCTGGCACCAGCTCGGATAAAGTCGGCCGATGAATAGTGCCAATCATTATGACTTCGCTGACAGCTTCATCGGCAAAAGTTTTAAAACCTGTGCCTGCTTGACCAATGCGAATCCATTTATGCGGTATATCTGCCGAAAATAAGTCAGCATCTGCGTTATTTTCAATAGCCAAAACAAAATAATCGCGCTTTGTTTTGATACAGTGATTGATAAGAATGCGCGGTAATATACCGCCACCGGCGATAATGCCGAGTTTGTTTTGATATTCTTTCATATTATAAACCGTTTAAAAATTATATTTCTTTGAGATATTAGCAAATGCGGTGATAATTACAAGTTTTTTTTATGGTGTGCTACAATTTAAATGGTGAAAAACAAAAGAGCTTTTCCTGCCTGAAGGGGCAGAGAAAAGCTCTTTATGTTAACTTACGTAGTGCAATACCATCGTCTCTTTGTGATATTGCTTTTTAGTAATAGGGAGTGTTATCAGTTCTCCGTCAGCAAAACGCCGAGAAAGTAATAACATTTCGCCGTCCGGATAGACAAAGACGGTACCGGTTAAGACTGGCCAGGCCATTGTGTTTTCATCTTTTTGAATTTCCCTTCCGGTCCTTAATTCAAAAAAATGACCTTCCTGTTCAAGCGCAGGTGTTACGCTTGAAATAGAAGGGTTTTGAAACTCCCATACATGTGGTTGTTTTAGAATTCCCAGATTTTGAGGGATTTCTACCAAGACTACGCACTTCTTTTTTTCCATTGCTAATATAATTTTAATTAATAATACAATTAATTAATAATACAAAAACTAAGTAATTTGTATCATTTTTGTATTGTTTTGTCAATATATTTTTTTTGCAAGTGGAAAAATATTTGTAATATGTGTACAGAAACCGATAAATTCTTTACAATTATCAAAATGTTATAATATTATATCGGCATTGACACAGACAGGCTTTATGTGTGCTGAAACTTTAAAATAGGGAATTTTGATATGCTGAAAAATACGTTGATTGTTTTGACTGCGGTGGTCTTGATTTTTGTCGGGTGCGGCTATGCAGTTTATGTTAATCGTGCCAAAATTATTTCTAAAGTTGTTGATTATACGGTGCAAAGTATTACCGGTGTGTCGGATAGTTCTGCCCAAAAAGACGAGGCCTCGTCTTGGGTTGGTGCTTTGATTGGGTCCGAATCGGAAAATATGAAAGCCGCTGTTTGGGAAGCGGTAGCTAAACGTGGGTTCGGTAAAACAAATACTCAAAATACAAATAGTCAGAAAAATACATTGGCGACAATGGCGGAAATGTTTATGAACGGTGCTATCGGTGAAGGTAATGCCGATACTGGACAAATGGCTCAGGCATTGGCTTCCACTTTGCAAAAAAAATCGGTATCGTTTGATGAAACACAGGCAAATGTGCGGGATATTAATGCCTGTGATAATAAAGGACGTACCTTGCTGATGAATGTTTGTCGTGTGGACGTGACACCAAAGGTTGTTAAAATGCTTTTAAGATATGGGGCGGATATTAATGCGACCGATGATAACGGACGAACGGCTTTAATGTATGCCGGTGCGCTTAATCAAAATATTGAAGTTGTTCAAGTTCTTTTGGAAAGCGGCATAAAAGTTGATGCCGCAGATAACCAGGGTAAAACAGCTTACGATTATGCAACAGATCCTGAAATTAAAGAACTGCTGAGTTCTTATGCAAAATAATCAAATAATTTAAGATGTGTGCTTGCGTGCCAAGTGTTCCAAAAATTTGATTTGAATATCGGCAATTTGCTTTACACTTTCTATATTGACATATTCTCCGGTTGCGTGCATACCTTCGCCTGTGCCCGAATGCATAATCACTGTTGAACCTTTTACGGCAAAAGAACGCGAATCTGTGGCGCCGCCGATATGTTCAAATTCAATCGGTTTGCCCATAATATTTTCGGCAAAGCGTTTATAATCCAAAATATCCGGATCGTCTTCCGACATCACAACCGGTGTGCTGGCGGAAACAATTTGATACGACACGCCCTTTTCCATACATTTTTGTAAATTATTTTCAAGATTTTCAACGCTGGAATTTTCTGTTAGACGAAAATCTAACAGTGCTTCTGCATGATTGGAAATAATGTTGGAAACTAAACCTCCTGATATTGTGGCAAAATGAACAGTATCAAACCATTTGTTTTGCGGTTGTGGCAGGTCAGCAGAATAATACGGATAAATTTTACGAATATTTTGCCATGTTTTCATTAGAAGCTCGTTAGCATCTATTCCGTCCCAAGGTGTAGATCCGTGCGCTTCTTTGCCGGTGGAAATTAATTTAACAAATACCGGATTTTTGCACTTGCTGACAATTTTAGTGATGTCGCCGCCGACATCATTGTCCAAGACAATGCGCGCGCTGATGTTAGGGTAGGCGTCCATAAACGATTCAGTTGATAAACTGCCTTGTTCTTCATCGGTAGAGAGGATAACCCCGAACTTAATCGGCAATTTGTGGGTAACGACATATTCCATAGAATTAAGAGCAACCGCTGCAAATGATTTCATATCCAAAGTGCCGCGTCCATACATTTTGCCGTCTTTAATTTTTGGCTCAAACATATCATCGGGTGCCGGAACAACATCTATATGGCCAAGGATGACAACATCAAAATCAATGCTGTCAGTGTTGCGCAAAAAAATAACGGGAGAAGCGGTTGTTTGAAAAATTTCCACAATGGTATCGGTGTGCGATAATGTGTTTTTTATATATTCCGCCGCATGCTTAATCTCTTGTTTATTGCCGGTTACTGTGCGAATTTTGATTAAATCTTGAATGGTTTTCAATAAATCCATTTTTTTATCCTTTCCGATAATTTTTTACTCTTTTTTTATACATATAGTCCATAATAATTTAAAATATGTAAAAAGGAAAAAAAATGAGAAATATCTTAACAACAATGCTTGCTGTTACACTTTCTTGCGGTATTCTGTTTGCAAAGCCGGCAGTTGCTGAGGAAAGCGAAAGCGGTTTGGCGCTTCCTCGTATGGTATCACTACGTTCCAGCTTGATTAATGCTCGTTCAGGTCCGGGAAGCCGTTATCCGATTGAATGGGTTTATCGGCAGAAAGGTGCGCCGGTGGAAATTGTGGCCGAGTTTGAACTTTGGCGTAAAATAAAAGATTGGGAAGGCGCCGAAACTTGGGTGCATAAGGCCATGCTTTCGGGACGCCGTTTTGTGCGGGTGGTTAATCCCGGAGAAAATAATATATATGCCAAACCAAATACTGATTCACGGGTTTTGGCCAAAGTTGAAGATGGGGTGGTCGGCGAAATTGAACAATGTCCGGCACCGAAAGGTATGTGCCTGATCAAATTTGATAATATTAAAGGGTGGATGGTTCGTCATGTTTTGTTCGGAATATATGAAAACGAGGTTATCAAATAAAACGTGAAAGAGCAAATCAAATTTAATGCTGATGAAACTTTGTTACCGATAATTGTTCGGTGGCAAAGTTGGCTTTTAAAAGAGAGATTGTATTCAAAGCATACACTTGATGCCTATTCGCGTGATTTAGCGCTATTTTTTAAAAAAGTCAGCCCAAATGCGCCTGTGTCGCTCGCAATGGCAGAACAGTTTGAGGTGCACGATTTTCGGCGTTTTTTAAGCGGACGTGCGGCACAATATATTAATAAAAATTCTATGGGGCGTGAACTTTCAGCCGTTAAAAATTTTTACAAGTGGCTTGATGTGAATCATATTGCAAAAAATTCGGCGATTAGTATTATCGGTTCGCCGCGCCGGCCTAAGGTTTTACCTAAGGCATTGGACGCACAAGACGCATTTGATATGTTGTCCGAAGCTAAAGATATGGCTTTAAACGCGTGGCAAGGACTTCGCGATAAAGCCGTGTTGACTTTGCTCTACGGTTGCGGTTTGCGAATTTCCGAAGCCCTTGCTCTAAATGTTGGCGATATTAATGCTCAAAGCGAGTTCCTTCGCGTAAAAGGTAAGGGGAATAAAGAAAGAATAGTACCCCTTCTGCCGATAGTTTGGCAAAATATCGCAGCTTACCTTGCAAAATGCCCATATAATGTTAACGTAGGAGAACCGTTATTTTTGGGGGCACGAGGCGAGCGATTGTGTTCGCGTGTGATACAGCGACAAGTGCAAAAGTTGCGTGGTCGTTTGGGCCTTAGTGATAATGTGACGCCCCATGCCTTGCGACATTCTTTTGCTACTCAATTGCTGGCTGAGGGAGTTGATATGCGTTCCATTCAGGAATTATTGGGCCATTCATCCCTAATCACAACCCAACGCTATACTGATGTTCAAACCGAAACTTTGCAAAGAGAATACCATAAAGCGCATCCGCTTGAGCAAGACAAATAACATAAAAAAAAGAGGTTCACAATGTGCCGAACCTCTTTTCTATATTTTTAAAGCAGAAACTACTTAATTTTCTTTTCAACGAACTCTTCGTGTTTGCGAGATTTCTTGTCATACTTTTTCAAAACAAGTTTCTCCGGATGAGTTCTCGGATTTTTTTCTGCCAAATAGAAAGAACCGGTACCGGCACTGCTTTCCAATTTAATTTTTACTTTTATTGCTTTTGCCATTTCTTTTTACTCTTTTATTAAAGTTGTCAATCAAACATTTAGGCGCAGTATACATATTTTGCACCGCTTGTCAATAGCTTTTTTGCGATAAATCAAAAAACGGGCGAAAATTATTTATGGATACGCAAAAAATAAAAAGTGCGATTGATAAAAATATCAATTCATACAGCCCGAGAGGAAAAACTGAGCGTAAATATAGAGATGAAAGGTAACTGTTAATCCGGATTGTTTTTATTTTTTCCGAATCGGAGTGAAGACAAGTAATAACGCTTCTTTAGTTTTCGGACCCCGGTATTTCCGCTTGCAATATTTTGATAGCTTGCCGGAGGTCATCATCATTATTGAGGCGCTTTTCTTGCAAGCATAAACCGTCTTTTGCTTTTGACAGACAAACATCCGGTGTTATGCCATTGCCGTGAATGATTTTTCCGGAAGGGGTAAAAAATTGTTCGGTCGTTAAAACCAAACGCCCTTTGTTACTCATTTGCGTAACATTTTGGATTGTACCTTTGCCGAAACTACGCGCGCCGATGAGTTTTGCACGCGATTGTTCTTGCAAGCCACCGGCCAAAACTTCGGCAGCAGATGCCGTTTCGCCGTCAATGATGATAACCATCGGACCTGTAAATAGCGCTCCCTCAGTTGCCGTATAATAATGTGTGTTTTTACCATCTCGTCCGGAGGTGTAGGTTATGATTTCATTTTCGCAAAACAGGTCGGCAGTTTTAAGCGCGGCATTTAGCATACCGCCGCCGTTAGAGCGCAAATCCATAATTACCCCCTTGATGTCGGGGTTGCTTTCAAGGGATTGACGCACCATGCGAGCCGTTTGTTTATTAAATATGCGAATGCGTAAATATAAGATTGTTCCGATTTTTCTATCGCTGTATAAAGTGTAAATTGCGTTATCTTCTTCATCTTCGTTATAATCGTATTCTGAATAATAGTGCGAATACGGGTCAAGATGGGTCATCATTTTTTTCATCATCAAATCAGGAATTTCAAAATCCTTAAGAGCAATATTGTCCGATATTTGTGATGAAGACTCAATAACCTCTGAAATAGTATCTATCCAACCGGTAATATCATTGGAATTATGCGGAAAACGAACCGCTTTTTGGATTTGTCGGTTGTTGTATATGTAAAATTTATCACTGCCTTTGGAAATAGTAATATTGCGGTCTAAATCCTGTAAAGCCGTTAATCCGATGGCGATTATATCAACATTATTGATTTCTTGCAAATATTCATTATTGATGGTAGTCAACATTTCATTGAGCAAATGTTTATCTGTTGTTTCGGCGGCATTGGCGTTAAAACAAAATAAAAGTAGGGCGTATAAAAAAATTTTTTTCATTATTTATCCTCAAATTCTGCCATTAAAATCGTATGATCGGAAGCCTTTTCCTGCTTGCGAAACTCTTTGTCAACAAAACAGCTTTTTAAGCGATCAGTTAAATAAGGCGATGTAAAAATGTAATCAATCCGCATACCAAAATCATTTTGCAAAGAACCGCCGGTGTAGTCCCAAAAAGTATAGCCGTTGTCGTGAGGATATAAACGGCGATAGGTGTCGCAATAACCTATGCGGTTTAACAGACGCAACCTGTTTTGCACTTCCGGACGAAATAGGGCGTTGCCGATAAATATTTCCGAATTATACACATCATGCGGTGACATAATGACGTTGAAATCACCGGCTAAAATAATCGGTTTGTTTTGTTTGATTAATTCATCAGCGTGTTTGATAAAAGCATCCATCCATGCCAATTTATATGAAAATTTACTCGTGTCCGCAAGATTGTTTTGTGGGGGATTGCCATTAGGTAAATATAAAGATGCCATAATGTATTGCCTGCTGTTTATGGTAATTTCACATTCCAGATAGCGAGCATTTTCATCGGGAAAATTTGGCAGACTTTGCGTGCGTACCGTCATTGGATGACGGCTTAAAATTGCAGTGCCGTTATAACTTTTCTGTCCTAAAATTTCAGCATGGTATCCGGCCATTTGCAAATCAAAAAAAGGAAAATTGTTGAATTCCGTTTTTATTTCCTGCAACATCATAATATCCGGTTGATTTTTCATCAGCCAATCGGTTAAATTTGTCAACCGCGCATTTACCGAATTTATATTTAATGTTGCAATTTTCATACAGATTCTTCCTTTGCTTAAAATATAACCGAAAAAATTAAAAATAAAAGAATTTATTTCATTCTGTTAAATGATTTTAAACCATACAGCGGTATAGTCACTCATATACTACGGAAGGGAATGAAAATGTATCAGGATTTTTTCAATAAAAATGACGGTTATTTAGATGAATTTAAGCAAAAAGTTGCCGAGCAAAAAATTGCGACTATGGCTGAGCGACGCAGCGATTTGGCGCGCTCACGCAATAATTTTTTGGGAAGTTTTGCCGGCATTGCGTTGGCAGGTGTTGTCGCTTGGTTTGTATTGATGCCGCAATATCAACAAGTATCTAAGGAAATTCCGGTAATTCGTCGCCCACAATCAGCGGTTAAGGTGAAACCTGAAAATCCGGGAGGTATGGAAATCCCGAATCAAGATAAAGAAGTCTATGCCATCGTTGAAAAAAAGAATGTTGATAATATGGTGGTGGAAAATTTGTTGCCGACACCGGAACAACCAAAGTTGCCTGATATTGTTCCTGAAACGCTTGAAGTTGATGCCAATGCCGAAAATTTGGATGAACTGGTAGATGAAGTTGAAGAAAATAACGAACAGATTGTTGCTTCTGCTGATAAAAAAACAGAAGACAAAGTTTCTGCCGTTCCGGATAAACCGGACGATATTCTAAAATCGGATGAAAAAGCCGCCGCACCGGAGGAAAAAAAGCCTGAAATCCAAAAAGCAGAAAAGGAAGTTGCTTCTCCGACTAAAGAAGAAAAGCAAGGAAATTGGCAAATTCAACTGATTGCTTCAAAAAATAAAGATGTTATGGAAAAAACTTGGCAAACTTTGTCTTCACAATACAGCTTGCTAAAAGCCTATAATCATGAAGTTCAATCCGCCGATTTGGGAGCGCAAGGTATGATATATAAGCTGCGTGCAGGGGCGTTTGCCGATAAAGCAGCGGCTCAAGATGTTTGTAGCAAATTAAAGCAACAAGGGTTGAATGACTGCATAGTGAAAGAGCGTTAATAATAAATTATGAAGCCGATATTACCAGCATTTTTATCTTGTCAGGGGCCGCGTTTGGATGATAAAGAAAAGCGTTTGTTTGAACGTTATAATCCACTCGGAATTTGCCTTTTTACTTTTGGGTGCGAAAATGTTAAAAATAAAGAGCAGCTACGCGCCTTGATTAATGATATTAAAGAAGCTGTCGGCAGAGATGATGTTTTGATTGCCGTTGATCAGGAAGGTGGTCGCGTACGCCGATTGCTTGAGCCGGAATTTACTCCGGTGACGGCGCAACAAAATATAACGACATCGCTTTTGGCACGCGAGCATGCATATTTGGTTAGTTATGATTTGAAATCGTGTGGTGTAAATGTCAATTTTGCACCGGTTTTAGACAAGCTATATCCGCAAACTTCTTGTGCATTACAAGGGCGTTGCTTTGAAAAATATATTGCCAGACTTGGCAAAAGTATGGTGCGCGAATATATTAAAAACGGAGTCTGCCCGTGCGTGAAACACCTTCCGGGACACGGACGCGCTACGGTTGATCCGCATTTGAATTTGCCGGTTATTGATGCAAGTTTGCGTGAATTGGAAAAAGATTTTGCCGCTTTTAAAGCACTGCAAAATGCGCCGATGGGTATGTTGGCGCATATTGTGTTGACAGCCGTTGATAAAGATAATGCGGCAACGGTTTCCGCAAAAGTTATTAAGGATATTATTCGCGGTGATATCGGTTTTGACGGTTTATTGGTTTCAGATGCAATTGTTATGAAGGCGCTTGGAGGGACAATCAGCGAAAAAGCCCAACGCTCAATTGCTGCCGGATGCGAGGTGATATGCTTGGGAAATACGGATTTTGCCGCCAATGAGGAATTATGTAAAAGCGGTATTTGTTTAACTGATGAAGCGTCAGAACGTTTGAAAAAAATTCAAAATATTATTGAAAATCCAATGGATTTTTCAAAATATGAACATATTAAA
This sequence comes from Alphaproteobacteria bacterium, assembly GCA_024408895.1. Taxonomy (GTDB): domain Bacteria; phylum Pseudomonadota; class Alphaproteobacteria; order RF32; family CAG-239; genus RUG410. The sequence continues at coordinate 26,567 of JAKSUO010000002.1, forward strand.
AATAATTATTGTGCAAGTTTGAAAAATATAATATCGTATGATTATCAATATGATGCAACCGAAGTTTTGAAACGGTTGCGCAAATAAAAAGGAGAGTAAAAATGGGTGGATTTTGGGGATGGTTTATTGTGTTTGTCGGCGTGTTGGCAATTTTTAATGCCGAAAAGCTACCGGCAATCAGAAAAATGTTGGAAGAAAAATTTAAAGACAGTGTTGACGCGGCTAAAGAAAGTTCAAAAGTTGCGCAAGCTAAATTGAAACAAGTTAAAGCCGGAATAGAAAACAAAAAAAACGCACCGCAACCTCAGGCAGAAGCGGAAGAAAATTCACCGGAGGAAATAGACGAGGCCTTGCAATTTATGAAAGGTATAGTCAAAGAAGGTAAAACGAGCAATAAAAAAGATGAGGAAAAATCTGAAAAAAACTCTGATACTCAAGAAGAAATCATTGTCGCTTCCGAGCCTCAAGAAGATGCCCCGATTGATTTGGAAAAACGGGACTGATTTTTAATTCAACTGATAGAATAGCTTTCGGCGCGTGTCGGAAGCTATTTTTTGTTGCGGATAATCAAATAGAGAATTGGCGCAGTAAATATAAGAGATAATGAATTAAAGATTATCATTTGCACGGAATGTAAATATATTCCGTAACAAATCCAAGAAATCATTCCGATACAATAAATGAGATAACTTAGGAAAGATAAGCTTTTTACATCTTGCGAACGAATGGTCTTGATTGCTTGCGGTAAGAAAACAACAGCCGTGCAAATGCCGGCTAAATATCCGAAAAATTCTCCTACAAATGACATCATCTTTTATCCTTTTCAACTTCTTTCAGGTTTATACACGGTGTGACCTTGCGATACATAATTTTGCAACACTTCTTCACCTTTTTGCACCTCAATATTTCCATAGACGGTTATATTGCGTTTTTTAAATTCATTAAGCCAATCAGGCTTAAAACCTTCATCAAATCCGGTGATTTCTTCCACTCGTTTTGAAGGGACTCCGTAATATATTTCTTTAATTCCTGACCACATAATTCCGCCAAGACACATAATGCAAGGTTCCGCAGTAACATAT
>JAKSUO010000020.1 GCA_024408895.1 Alphaproteobacteria bacterium
TCTCAATACAATAAATTTTTACAACTTTTTGAAAACAATGTTTTTTATTATTTTCAAACACGAATCTAATTTAAAAGCGGTAGAATATACATATAAACCGCATAGCCAAGTGCGCCTAAAACAGCAAACGTCATAATGTAAAAAGGCAGTTTAATCAAAAATTTGAAAAAGCCGAATATCAACAAGAGACCGAGGATACCAATACCTAAAACCGTCATATCCATATTCCCAAAATCCATAAAATTTCTCCTATATATCCGCTATTGTAATCAGTGTAATATTTTTTTGTAAAAAGTAAATCATTAATTTGTGATTTTATCTTTGCAATGGCAATAGTCTTTTATGGGACATTGTTGACAAAGGGGTTTTTGCGCTTTGCAAATATAGCGTCCAAACAAAACAAGCCAATGATTGGTGTTAATCACCATTTCTGTCGGCAGCACTTTCATTAAGTCGTTTTCAACTTCCAACGGCGTCTTACCGTGGCTGAAGTCCAAACGGTGCGCAATACGCATAACATGGGTATCTACGGCTAATGTCGGTTCTTTGTACCACACATTCATCACAACATTTGCCGTTTTACGGCCGACACCGGCTAAGGTGGTTAAAATATCGCGATTGGCGGGAACTTCACCGCTAAAATTTTCGGTTAGTTGTTGACTCATCAAAATGATGTTTTTGGCTTTATTGTTAAACAGCCCGATTGTTTTTATATAGTTTTTGAGTTTATCTTCGCCGAGAGCGAGCATTTTTTGCGGAGTGTCAACAATTTTGAACAATGCTTCCGTAGCCTTATTCACGCCTTTATCTGTACTTTGCGCTGACAGCATAACGGCAACAAGCAATGTATAGGGGTTATGAAAATGTAATTCGCATTGCGGATTAGGGTTTTCGTTTTGAAAAATCCGCATAATTTTCAAAATTTCATTTTGCGGCCGCATCAGGCTTTCACTCCGCCGGCACCCGGTGCTTTCGGGGCAGATTCATCCAACGGCCAGCGTGGTCGCGGCTTAAAATCAAGCGAATTGGTGTAACATTTGCGAAAACGTTCCAATCCGGCCCAAGCTACCATAACACCGTTATCCGTGCAAAAACGAATCGGCGGTGCGGCAAAAGTTAAGTCATAACGGGAGGCTAAAGTTTTTAAGGCGGAACGCAAATAAGTGTTGGCTGCGACACCGCCGGAAACAACTAAATCCTGCCCTTGCGGATATTTTTGTTTAAAGTATTTAATTGCCGCTTCCAGTTTCTTGACCAAACAATCGGTAGCTGTTGTTTGAAAACAGGCGCATATATCGGCAGTATCTTGTTTAGACAATAAGGCGTGTTCAAGAATGCCGTCCGGTGAATAAGATTCAACAATTTTGCGCACGGCGGTTTTTAAACCGGAAAATGATAAATTGCAGTCACCTGAATTTATAAGCGGATGTGGTAAAGTAAAGCGCGAATCGTCACCGGTTGACGCCAATTTTTCAATCATCGGACCGCCCGGATACCCGAGATTGAGCATTTTTGCCACTTTATCAAAGGCTTCGCCGGCTGCGTCATCAATGGTTGTGCCTAAACGTTCGTATGAGCCGACATCTTTGACGACCAATATCTGACAATGGCCGCCGGAAACTAACAGTAATAAATATGGAAAACAAATATCATTGGCAATTCTGGCACATAAAGCGTGAGCTTCCAAGTGATTAACTGCCACAAAAGGCTTGTTTAAGGCCAAAGATAGGGCCTTAGCTGTCATTACGCCGACAACAACACCGCCGATGAGTCCGGGACCGGCAGATGCGGCAACGGCATCTATATCCTTTAAGTTAATATGTGCGCGTTGCAAACAGACGGATATAATTTCATCCACATGTTCCAGATGTGCGCGTGCGGCAATTTCCGGCACAACTCCGCCGTATTGTTTGTGTTCTTCCTGTGATTGCAGCGCTTCACCTAAAATTTCTTTACTGTCGTTTACAATAGCGGCACCGGTATCATCGCAACTGCTTTCTATTCCCAAGACAATCATTTATTTCCCAATCGTGTTTATTAATATCTTTAAACTGTTTCTTTTTATAAATATATGCAGTATATTTCCAAGTAATGTCAAGAAAAAGGATACAAGATATGGCTAAAAATAATAAACAGGTTGCAGAAAACTATAACGAAAACGCAGAAAATGATGATATTCGGTTTGCGGAAAAAAAGGAAACATTTGCCGATAAGGTTAAGCATAAACTGATAATGTTGTTGGTAATTGTCGGTATATGCGGTGTGGTCTGGTTGGCGGTAAAAAATTCACTAAAAAGTTATTCTTCGGCACAAAACGATGTTGAGGTCATCAACAGCCTGACAGAAAGGGTTTCTTTGTTAGAAAAAAAAGTTGCCGAATTAAAAAATTTGGTGAATGGTCTTTCGTTTGAAGATGGTATCTCAGAAGACGAATTGGAGCAGAGAATCGGCGCTTTAAAGTCCGATATAACACAGCTTGTGTCTGAAAACTTGCAAAATTTGACGGCGCAGGAAGGCGAAAATACCGAAAAAAATGCAATGGTTACAACAACCGCCGCAGAAAAAATGCCTCAAGAAATGTTGTTGGCTAACGGGGCAATCATGGTGCGTGATTTGGCGGAAAAAGGTTTGTCTTTTTCTTATGAGGCCGAAGTTTTAAATATTTTGGCGCAAGGAAATGTTCCGGCAGAAGAATATGCTAAAACGGTGCAGAAATATGCCGCTTCCGGCGTGAAAGGAAAAAATAATCTTATTGCCGCTTTTAACCGTTTTTACGCTTCGCTCAATTCATCAAAATTTGTAACTTTAAATGAAAAAAATGTGGTGCGCGAATCGGTGCCGCAAACTTGGGATGAAAAACTGTGGGCACGGATTAAAAAACTGATTATTCGCAAGAAGAAAAAGCAGTTACCTGTATTCTTGCCAAAAGATGATGCGGTTTATGAAGCCGTTAACGACGGAAAATTGGCGGAGGCTTTAGCTGCTATCAGAACCGATGCAAAATATACCGAAATCAGTAGTCCGTTTTTGGAACAGTGGCAAGCTCAGGTACAATCTTATTTGGATTTTGAACAAGCAATATCAGGTTTGATTATGAATTCACTGGCAAATATTCATCTTAAGGAAATGGAGCATAATCAGGACTAAAATGACTGAAAATCTAAAATTTTTGTGGAAAAATTTTTATGCCGATGTGCCGGGGCAACTTGAAAAAATCGGCAATGTTAAGAGTGTGGCAACAGCCTTTAATACCAATATTGACGCTGTTTTGAAAGTCAGCGGTCAGCGCATACGAGAGTTGGCGCAACAAGTTGGACTAACGCAAGAAGATTTGGCAGATACAAAAACAAATATTTTGACGCCAAAAGATGTTGTGCGAGGTATCATTAAGTGTTTCAAAAAGGGAATTGCCGAAGAATGGGTATGCGAAAATTCAGAAACTTACCAATGGATGCGGCAAAATTTGGGATATGATCGTTTGCAAATGGGCGGACAGGGCGGTATCATTGCCAATTTGATGGCTGTTATTGGAGTGCAAAAGGTTTTGGTGCATACAAATTCGCATCCGGCTTTACAAGCGGCACAATTTCTAGCGGCAGATAATTTATTCGGGTTTGATGAAAATGGTGTTTTGAAAAAGGCTGCCAATATCAATCGGCCGGCCGAAGATGCCATGATTCACTGGATACTTGAGTTTGATGGCGGTGATGCGTTTGAGATTTTTGGTGAAACAATACATTGTCCGAAATCAAATCGTTTTATTGCTACTTATGATCCGGCAAACAGCACTTTTAAAACGGATGATACTTTTATTAAATATCTGACCGAGAAAGGTTATGATTATCTGTTCTTATCAGGTTACAGCAATTTGCTAATGGTGCGTGGCGGAGTTGGTAAAATTATGCAAAGTGCCGAACAAATTAAAGAATGGCGTTTGGCAAATCCCAAAGGAGTTATACATTTGGAACTGGCGTCCACGCAAGACATTGATGTCCGCCGTGCGATTATTGAATATATAGCGCCTCTTGCGGATTCTGTCGGTATGAATGAGAGAGAAACTCTTGATTCACTTCATATTGTTGATGCGGATATGTATAATCGCGTTTGCAATCAGGAATTGACGGCACCGCTGTTGTTTGAAATTATTGTCAAACTAAAGCGGATTATCAAAATACCACGACTTCAGCTGCATATGTTCGGCTTGTATGTTACGGTGCAGGACAAATGTTTTAAGGTTTCACCTAAAGCCGGCAAAAAAGGGATGATGTTGGCTGCGACATTGGCTGCGTCAAAGTGTGCTAAGGGAAATCTGGACACGAGTGATAATATACTATGGTCACATGGTCTTGAAGTTGCCGATAAAAGTTTGGAGGCATTGCATCAGTTGGCAGTGTATTTGAATAATGATACTTTACTTTTAAGCGGTATTGCCGAATATGCCGGTTATGATGTTATTGCCGTGCCGACGATTTTAATTGATAAACCGTTGACGCTGGTTGGTATGGGTGATACGATTTCTTCGGTGTCATTGGTTGGTGCGCAAGATTAAAAAACTTTGCTTTGCCAATAAAAAAACGCGCCGGAAAGCGCGTTTTTTGTGTAAAGAGTACTTGCTATTATGAAACAGCTCTTTCTTTAGAAAGAATATCGGCGAGTTTTGCATTGGCTTCTTCCAAGCTGCAATTATTATAAACCGATACTTCGCTGGCCAAACGTTCAATGGCTTGCTCATATATTTGGCGCTCACTGTAAGATTGCTCAGCCAAATTTTCACTGCGATATAAATCTCGGATAACTTCCGCAATAGCAACCGGATTGCCGGAATTAATTTTATTTTCATATTCTTGCGCACGCCGCGACCACATAACTTTACGTATTTTGGCTTTGCCTTTCAATGTTTCAAAAGCCTCTGCCATGGTCTTTTCATCGGAAATTTTGCGCAAACCGACATTGGTAATCTTAGCTGTCGGGATACGCAAAGTCATTTTATCTTTAGCAAAATTAACAACCAAAAGCTCTAATTCCGAACCGGCGATAGTTTGCTTTGTTATGTCCGCAACCTTGCCGACACCATGTGTCGGATAAACAACATATTCCCCTGCATTAAAGGTGATAGTCGGCAATTTTTTTATACTCATTCCAATTCCTCTCTGATAATTATTTTTTCACGACAAAGGCAAATATATCACATTTTTTACCCTAAATCCAGAACTTTTTTGTAAATTTTTGTAATAAGAAAACTCTGCGTTTTACGCGGGGGTATCTTTTTTTAATAATGTCATCCTGTCACTCTTGCCTGTTAGGGCGAGAGCCTCACGCAATCCGGCACCGGTGCAAAGCCGATGGAGATTCTCCCCGCAATTGCATTGCGTGAAGAATGACAAGGAAAATGTTACACTCGGTGAAGAATGACAGTACTATATCTACTTGTAATTAAACCTAAAAAAAGCGCCTTATGACAAGGCGCTTTTTTTTAATTTTGAGTTTTTTTTACATCCAAGTAAACACTGTATTTCCAGTAGCTCATTTTCAGAACTGATAGTATTTCTTCCCCTACAAGGTTAAACTCCTTCTTGAGAAGAATCTCGCGAAGGAATTCCGTGTCATGTTCTGTGAGTTGACGGCATAGTGCATACACCCCTCTCACAGACAGATGACATCCTGACTCTACAAAAATTTTGTAAAGTTCAAATGTCAGATTTTTCTGGGCGCCTAGAGCCATAGACTCTTTGCTTTCGCAATAAGTCCTCCAACGCCCAAGTACTTCCTTCTTGTCCTCTTCACAGGCATTTTTGAGATTATTTCAAATTATTTATCAAACCGACAATGCGCGATACTTGCCCGTCTATTTGTTTAGCCATATCCGAATCGGCTGTGTTAAAAGCAGAAGTCGGAACGCAAGCCGATTGATTTTTGATATCTTCCAATTCATCAGCCAGCAGTAAGCCAATCATTGCCAACATCATGTTTTCATTAACAGGGCCGATGCGTGAAGAAAGTATTTTGGCTTTTTCGTCCAAAATGTGTGAAAGTTTAATGATGTGCGCTTCCTGTCCGTCATCACAGGCAATGGCGTATTCGCGTTTATCAATTGTTATTGTCACTCGTCCCATTTTCTTTTAACACCCTTTCTAATCTGGCGACAACATCGTCAATGTTCTCGGTTGTTTGTGAAATTGTTTGTTGCATTTCAGAGATCATCTGTTCGTTTTCCTGATATTTACGGAGCAAATCTTCTTTTTGTTTAACTTCTTCATTTAGTCGTGCTTCAATTTCCGTAACGGCATTGTTGTTGGCCGAAGAACTGTTTTCCAGCTCATTGACACGCAATTCGGTAATTTTAAGCTTTTCGGTAAGAGTTTTGTTTTGGGCAAAAGATTCTTCCAATTGGGTTTTACGGTTCGTCAGCGCCGTGTTTAAATTTTGTATTTCTGTTTGCAGACCGTTTATTTTTGTGTTGCGTGCATCAAGTTCATTTTGCAATGTTTGAATCTTGTCCTGAGCGTCTGTGTTGGCGCGTGCGTTTTCTAGCTCTTTATTTAACGAGTTATAATTTTCTTGCAATGTTGAAATTTGATTTTGCAGTTCTTCAACTTTTTTCTTGGCGGCGGCTTTGGAATTTTTTTCCTGTGACAGAACTTGCGCAAATTGATTGCGTTGATTTTGAATGACTTTAACCAATTCTTCAATGGCGTTATTCAGCCTATTTAAAGAATCTTGACTTTGATTTAATGTCTGCATTTCCATAAAAACACTTTCCTTTATCAAAAAACGAATGTATAATATAACAAGTTAATCATATTGGTAGCATAAAGAATATTAAAATGCAAAACTTAATCGTTAGAATTACGCAAGAAAATTTAAATTTAATCAATAAAGAAAAAAGCGGGTGTTTTATTTTGGCTGAATCGCTGTCTGAAGATTTTGCCCGCGATTTTACGGCTATGGCACAACAAAAAGGAAAATTGGTCTTAACTTCCGGCGAACAGGCATTGGAAGATTATCAAAAGTTTAAGGCAGACGGGCTGATTATAGATACAATTAAGGAAAGTGCACCGCAAAAAATTATTCGGCAAATTAAGGAGAAAGCGCCTAAAGCCGTTTTGGGTGTTGTGGTGCGTAATCGCCGGCATGAGGCAATGCTTGTCAGCGAATGTGAACCTGATTTTGTTATTTTTAAATTTTGGAACGATGGTTTTAATGCTAATGCGGAACTCTTAAAATGGTACGGCGAATTGTTTTTGATTCAAAATGCCGTCTGGCCGCAAGATGATGTTAGTTGCGCCGAGTTACCTGCGGATTTCTTAATTGTAGATGATGTGCGGTTATAATGGCATTGCGAAAAATCGGATGCGTTTTTTGCTCGTGCAAATGTCGTGATTTTTTCATAAATTAATTACGAATATTTAACCATATTGTCATACAATTTTTTTAAAAATTGTGTTATACTGGATTTATATTTAAGGACTGGTAGTATGACCAAAGCGCGCTGGCGAGATATATTTTTTATTTTACCTCTGATTATAAGTGTATTCTGGAGTAGTTTAGCGCAGGCAGATGATGCAAAAATAGTATATGACGGAAACTGTTCCATCACACAGGAAAATAAAGACCAAATTGCCAAAGATGGCGCTGCCGCCGCTCAAAGCGCGTATGATATGCTAAAGAAAATTCAGGAAAAATTTAATAAAGTCAGAACAAGCAAAATTTGTGAAGATATATTTGATGCGGATGATGTGTTTAATGGTATTTTGAAATTCAGTGATGATGCCATTATCGGAGCTAAAAAGGCCGGCGGTTCCGCAGAAGGAAATTTGCGAGCTATGAACGGAGAAGACGGTAACAGTGAATTTGCCGCTCACTCAAAGATTGATTTTAATAAACTAAATACAAAAGCAGCGGAAAAAGTTTATGAAACTAAACAATCTACAAATTCTAATACGCAAAAAAAACTTCCGACATATCAAAAATGCAAAACAGAAATGACAGAATTGAGCACAATGCTCGGCAGTAGCCAAGATGATAAAGATTCATATTTGTATTATTACAATCAAGCTAATCAAATGTTATCAAGTGTTGCCGTATTTGAAGGGGTGGCAGATTCTGATGCAAATTGCAAATGTGAACGTGATGAAAATGGAAAAGAAACCGGAAAAATTGCTTTTTGCGAAGTTAAAAATAACAGCGAGTTGGAAAACAATATGCCGGAAGGGTGCAAGCCTGTTGCCGCATATATGCAAGATTATTCGTCACATTGTATTGTCTGTGCCAGTTTTGCAACAATTTTAGGGGCAGCACAAAAAATATCACAAAGTGCTTTTGAAGTGACTGCTTCCGGTTTTATTAAACTTTTAAGCATCGCTTTGTTGCTTTATATCGGATATTTGACACTGATTACCATTGGTTCGCCGGAAACACAAAAGCTTGGTAAATATCTTACCAGTTTGTTGATACAAGGGTTTAAGGTTGCCGTTGCCGTTTTGATTTTACAAAATCCGACATTTTTATATGAAAATGTTGTAACTCCGATATTGGATGGAGGACTTGATTTTGGTCTGACATTGAACGGAATGGGATTGGCCGCAGCCAAAGATTTAGGAACAAATTATGCGGATAAAATTGATGCCAACAGCCAATACTTGGGAGGCGATATTGTGCAGAGTTTAATCGGAACGGTACATGGTTTTCAAAATGCCGCCGCAGATGTTCCGGGAATGGGACGTTCCTTGATATGCAATGCGTTTAATGACATGGTTCTTTGGGTATTTCCACATGTTACCTTATTATTTAATGGTCTTATTCTGATAATTTTCGGCTTGATGATTATGTTTGCCATTGGCTTTTATATATTTGACTGTGCGGTTGAATTGTGTTTGATTTGCGCACTTATGGCATTTTTTGTTGCTTGTTGGCCGTTTAAACTGACTAGTGCCTATACGCGAGTTGGGTGGAATATGCTGCTTAACGTATTTTTTAATTTTGTGATGATGGGGCTTGTGGTTAAAACTATAAATGAGCTGACAACATTTGCGCTTGTCAATATGGGCAAAGACGAACTTATGAATGTTTTGGACACTGGCAATCCCGAATTGATTGATAAAGCGTTTGATATGGGCGGACATTCAACTTTGTTGGTGGTTGTCTGCTGTCTTTTGTGCCTTAAAATGACAAAAGAATCCGGTAATCTGGCAAATAAATTTGCTTCCGGTGTACAAATTCAAATCGGTTCTAATTTGGCCACATTGGCAGCATCTGCCGCTACGGCGATTGGAACTCAGGCATTGGGTTTGGGTGGCTCATCGGCAGCAGCCGTGGGGGCAGCCGGTAAAATGGAAGAGCTTAAAAATTCTGCCACACAGCAAATGGACGCAGCGAAAAATACGGTAAGAGACACGCCTTCCGGTAGTGGAAAATCTAAAGGTTTTGGCCGGCGTGCTTTAAGTTCTATTGCCGAACATACCGGCGCCAAAAATGCCTTTAGGGCAGCCAAAAATTCTATACAAGATAAATTAATTAATGCGGCAGGAAAAGTTGGTATCGGAGCAAAGGCACAAATGGGCTCAAAAGGCCGAGATGAAGATGCTAACGAAAAAAACAGAGATGCGGGATTTTAACCGATAAAAAAGGGGAAGAAAAATGAAATCTGTTGTGGGAACATTCTTAATATTTATCGTTATCTTCGGACTCTTGAAGATGAATATTATCGGTGTTCTTAACAGCACGTCATTTCATATTATCAGCTATGCTGCTTTAGTGTTTGTCATGTGCTGTGCATTGTATTTTATCGGCTTGCCTTCTTTGGGCAAAAAAAACAAAAAATCAGTTGAAACGGTTTCGCAAGAAAGGCAGAATAAAGATGAAAGTTAAATTACTTTACATAATTGCGTCTTTAATCTGGTTAATGCCGGTCGTATCTGGCCCGTGTTATGCTGCGGAGTGTACTCAGCAAGCAAAAAACGAGCTTAAAAAAACCATAGAAGAAGGGACCAAAATGGCTATAACGATGGCGATGAATGCTTATAATGATTTTAAAAGCGCCGCCGAAAGTTATTTAAATTGTGAAAGTGGGATTGAAAAGGATGAACGTTTTGAGCCTTCCAAAGAAGTGGATATAAAAGCAAGAGAACTTGGCTTGTCTATTTGGCCGAGTGATAAATATGAATATACCGGTTATAAATGGCGCGCATGGACGCCAACTAAAAAATGTTCCAGCAGTTTTATCCAAGCCAAATTTTTGTATAATAAATTTTATCAAGCATATCAAGTAGTTGGTAAATATGTTCGCGCGGCAAATACCGCACAATCGGATAAAGATTGCGGATGTAATGAAAATGGAACTCAGGTGGAAGAATGTACAAGCGCCATGGCTGACGGAAGCGAGGCGGTAAATCAGGATTCTGAGTGCAAGCCGTTTACCGGATACTTGCAGGAAATGGTTGATATGTGCCCGCTTTGTGCCGTGTTTGAGGCGATTTTAAATGCCGATGCCAACATATCCATTATTGCGTGGAACGGCACGGCTCGTCCTCTAATTAATATTGTTGTAATTTTCTTCTTAGTCTTGGTTGCTCTTGAGGTGTTGAAATCTGTTTCAGCCATTGCCGGTACCAAACTAAGTTCGTTTTTGAAAAATTTACTGACCATCGGTTTGAAAGTATCAATAGCGGTTATACTTTTAAGCGATGTTACCTATATATACGATATGTTTATTTCTCCGGTTTTATCCGGTGGTTTGGATATGGGTATGTCAATAGCTTATAGCAGCGGCGCGGGCGAATGTGTTTCCGTGTTGCCGAGCGCTCCGCTTCAGTCAGGAGCATTGGATTCCGAAATTTTGTATGACATTTATAATACGGTGCGTTGTTTCGGCAATTCTGCCGCTACCTTACCGGCTTTAGGGCGCGGGTTGCTTTGCAATGCGCTTACCGGAGGGATTCTGGATTGGGATATCGGAATGTGGCTGAGCGGTTTGATTATGCTGATTTTCGGTCTGATGATTTGGCTTGCCGTATCTTTCTATTTGATAGATTGCACAGTTCAGCTGGCTTTCTTCACGGCTTTAGTACCGCTGTTTATTGCTTTTTGGCCGTTCAAATTTACACAATCATACACTGTTAAAGGCGTGAAATTGATGATGAATACGTTCTTTAATTTTGCGATGATGGGAGTTATTTTACTGGTTGCAACACATCTTGTATCGTTTGCTTTGAACGGTAACGGCGATTTTGATTTAAATGCCATGATAAATGCGATGAATAACAATGATGCGGCCACACTAAAAGAAAACACGCAGCTTGATTGCTTGCAAGTAATTATATTATTTGTTTGTTGCTATTGCGCTTTGAAATTACTTCGTGCAACCAATAAATTGGCAGATCAATTTTCCAAAGGAGCTGGAACGCATATCGGCTCAGATATCGGTGGATTGGCTGCCAGTAGCGCGACAAGCCTTGCTTTGGGCGGTGGAAAATTAGTAAAGAATGCTGTGGGTAATGCGGCAAAAGCAGCATATAGCGGGAGTTTGTTACAAGAGCATATTGGTAAGTCCGCTGATTCCGCAAGCAGAGCATGGGCTAGAGGTTGGCAACGTGTCGGTCAAAGTGTTGGATTGGGAAAATATCAAACACAGAATCAGATGTCAGATTTAGATGAAGATAACAGTAGTAGCAGTGGCAACAGTAATCAAGGCAACAGTTCATCAGAATCCCAACAGAACAGCAATACCGGTCGCCAAAACAGCGGTTCGTCAGAAGCCAGACAGAACAGCAATACTGGCGGACAGGGCAACGGTTCGTCAGAAGCCAGACAGAACAGCAATACTGGCGGACAGGGCAACGGTTCGTCAGAATCCCAACAGAACAGCAATGCCGGCGGACAGGGCAACGGTTCGTCAGAATCCCAACAGAACAGAAATGCCGGTGGACAGGACAACAATGAATAAAATATGATAGAATAATGCAATAAGATTCTATTTATTTAAGCTTGAAAAGCGGTGGATTTTGTGCTATCCTGTAATCAGAATAAGGACGGACTGTCTGATGCGTGGTTACCGCATGTCTGGCGAGCCAACATAATTTTTTTCGGGAACTGTCTCTGTCCGGATCGTGGTCCGGTTATATGGTGCCCACCTTAACGCAAGCGGTTCGATCTGATGAATGTTCCAGTTTCACGGTCGGACGGTTCTCCTTAAAAAAGCAGCCCCTTGCGGGGCTGTTTCTTGTAATAAGAAAACCCCCAGATAGTCTGGGGGTTCCGGAAAGCTTACAGCTTTACATCGTAAAACCTCCTTTATATAGTGAGTTATACAGTCTGACCACTGAATAACAAAATAATATAAAGGAGGTTTTAAAATGACCACAAACACATTAGCACATACAACATGGAATTGTAAATACCATATTGTATTCGCCCCAAAATATCGCAGAAAAGCGTTCTATGGGGGTCGCCGTCTGGAAATAGGACAGATACTTAGGCAATTATGCAACCACAAGGGAGTGAATATATTAGAGGCAGAGGTATGTCCAGACCATGTTCATATGTTAATAGAAATACCACCCAAATATTCTGTGAGTAGCGTCATGGGTTTTCTTAAAGGAAAAAGTAGCTTAGCGATATACGATAAATGGGGAAATGCAAAATTTCGGTATCGCAACAGGGAATTTTGGTGTAGAGGATACTATGTTGATACGGCAGGAAAGAATGATAAAAAGATAGCCGAATACATAAGAAATCAGTTAAAAGAGGATGCTGAAGCCAGTCAAATGACATTAGATATAGACCCGTTTACGGGTAGCAAGTAATAGTCGCCCGGTCAGATTGTAGTACGCCCTTTAGGCGTGTGCTGGTAAAGTGAGCCTTATAGGCGTATAAGAAGAACCGCCGGCTAGGCCGGCGGGTTCCTTTTT
>JAKSUO010000200.1 GCA_024408895.1 Alphaproteobacteria bacterium
TTTTTTTTTCTTTAATGACCATTACTTGCTTATTTTTTTGTTGTTTTACTGTTGTAAATATCCCAAGTTGTTCCAATTGTATCGGCTCAAAATCAAGCTTGTTTTGCATACGGAAATATATTTTTTGCATATGCGCTAAATAAGAGATATAATTCAAACCGCGTCTGTGAAAAAACAAATCTTTACCATAACGTCTTTGGCTGTCATCGTTTGGTCCGGTGAGAATACTTACTTTTTCTAAAATATCGGCGTATGCTTGATTGTTGTGCATATGTTTACCTACATAGAACAGTAGATTTTCATACATTTCTATGCGATAATTGAGAGGTAAATCGTGTTGATTGGCAAATAAAGAAAAATCATGGGCGATTTTTTGGAGGTGTTTTTCGTCCGGTAATAGCCCGTCTTCGGGATCTATGTTCAAAAGTTCGTTGAATTTTGTTACAGTGTCGTTGAAAGCAATAAAGTCACTAAGTTGTGTTCCTGACAAAAAGCAACTCACATCTTCAAAAACTTCTTTTGTGTCCGAACTGCTATGCAAGATAGTTTTGTTAAGATAGTTTTGAAAAAAAGCATTTTGTAAAAGTTGGGGAGAAAATTTCATGGCAAACCTTCCGAAACTATAGTGTTTTAAACATTTTTAAGAAAGTAATTCCTTGTTCTTCAAATACGTCTCCTTCGGCGTTGTAACCCATTTTTTCATAAAAATCTACCACAAACAGCATGGCATGCATGACAAGCCTGCTGTATCCGGCTTCTTTGGCGCGCTTTTCGGCATATTTAACTAACTCGCGGCCAATGCCCTCGCCTTGATAAATGGTATCAACCGCCACCTGCATCAGACGAATAGTGCTGTCATCAACCGGCGCTAACATTAATCCGCCGACCAATTTATTATCCAACATTTCAACGCACCCAATGTGTAAGTAACGTGCTTCTTCCGGTCGGAACGAATCGAGAAACTTCAAACCAAGCGGCTGTAATAAAATCTTATAACGCAATTCAACAAGTTCGTTATAGCGAGAAGAGCCGAATTCTATATCAATCATTTTGCGCATGTTGATTTCTCCTTTGCCATCATTAAAACATATTTTTAGCAATTTGACAATAGCAAAAGTACGAATTGTGAAAATTTTTATTTTTGTCCAGATAATTGGGCGTCATTAGAAAAAATAGCAAAGACATGCTTAAAAAATCGGTATCACTTTTTTATGGTGCTTAAAATAACGTTAAAAAGTTATGTGCAACAACATTTTGAGCTTTTACATCTGGAAGTTTGGTAATTATTATTGATTAAAACAAAAAAATAAATTATGTTGGGCGCAATCAGGAGGAATTATGCACGATTTAAGTCTTATCCGAAACTTTGCGATTATCGCCCATATTGACCACGGCAAATCTACTATCGCCGACAGGATTATTGAATATTGCGGTGGTTTACAACAACGCGAAATGACCGACCAGGTTTTAGATGCAATGGATATTGAACGCGAACGCGGTATTACCATTAAAGCGCAAACAGTGCGCTTGACTTATACAGCGCAAGACGGCAAAACTTA
>JAKSUO010000201.1 GCA_024408895.1 Alphaproteobacteria bacterium
GTGATTTTTTGCGATCACGCGGACGGCGCGTATAATGACGGCGTTTATGTAATTTAGCATCTTTTTCTTCATCAGAAACGGCTACATTTTCATCATCTGTCGTTTGTTCTTGGGTTTCTTCCGTAGCAGTCAAATCATTTTCGGAATTTTCGGTATTTTCACTTACATCAACCTGTTGTTGTGTTTCAACTTCATCGTCAACATTTTCCGCACCGGTTGTTTGATTTTGCAAATAGTCATCATTTTCCGGAATAACATTTTGTGCAGGTTCAAGCTGAGATTCCTCCATTTCGTGCGCCTGTTCGGCTTCCATACGGCGTTGGTTTTCCTCTGCTTCTTTTTCCGCCTTATAACGAGCCTTTGCTGCCTCACGCTCTTTCAGATATTTGATTTTATTTTCAATTATTTCATCAACTTCGGCTTCAACTTCCTGCATAACCGAATCTGCAACAGTATAATAATCCGGATGAATTTCGTTAAAAGCCAAAAAGCCGTGTTTATTGCCGCCATAATCTATAAAAGCGGCCTGCAAAGACGGTTCTATGCGAATAACCTTGGCTGTGTATATGTTTCCTTTAATTTGTTTGCGGGAAGTTGATTCAAATTCCACATCTTCCACTTTATTTCCATCTACGATAACAACGCGCGTTTCTTCAGGCTGCGTGTCATCAATCAGCATTCTTTTTGTCATTAATATACCCCATAATCCGGCTCTTTATTGCATAAAGAGACTCCTGTGGGTTTTGATAAGCAAGTAAAAAGCTTTCATACAAAGCAGGACATTATTTCCCCTGCTATTTTATGTATCTTCGGCCGTTTTTGCGCTTATTCTTCTTAATTATTTGAAAAGCGGCGGAAGATGTTTATCCAAACCCGTTATTTTCCACATCGCAAATTATTTTTCCATGTCTATTTTATACTCTCACTCTTAAAAATAATCTGCTTCGGTTAGCAACATAACTTGTAAAAGTAAAAAAAACAATAAAAATTTATCATTAATGCAAATTAGTGTAAAAATGTTCACAATTTTAACAGATTGGTAATATAAAAACACTATATTGTCGGCAAGTAGAAACATTATGGAACTTTAGAGAAAGAAAAAATGAAACTTTTCAGATATTTGGCCACGACAATACTGACAATTTTATTTTGCGTTGTGTCTTTATCGGCAACAGCTTCCACACTGATTAAAGATATGCGCTTGGGCAATCAGGCCGACGGTGCACGCGTTGTGCTTGATATGAACAAGAGTGTCAATTATCGTGTATTTTTGCTTAACGATCCGAAACGCGCCGTCGTAGATTTAGACGATGCCGACATTAATTCTTTGCAAACAAAATTCACCAATCAAGTTGTAAATAAAACACGCATTGGCAAAATGTCAGGCAACGACAAACGTATTGTTATGGAATTGTCCCGTGCCGCCACCGTGAAAAAAGCATTCTTAATTCCACCGCAAAGCGGCCAAAAAAGGAGACTTGTTATTGATCCAAGTAAATTTGTTAAAATTGTGATGTGTGTGGCAATCGTATTGTCGGTGCTGG
>JAKSUO010000202.1 GCA_024408895.1 Alphaproteobacteria bacterium
AGTCTTTCTTTAAAAGCGAAAACTCCAATGTGAGAATTTCATATAAAATATATAAAGATTTACCGTATATTGACATTTGTTGTGATGTCTTTTGGGGAGAAAAAGAAAAGACGCTCAAATTAAAGATACCGACTGCACTTAAAGGCAGTTGCGTAGCACAGTCGGTTTACGGAAAAGATTATATTACTGCGGACGGTTCCGAGCAAGTAGCACACAGATATATTGCGATGACCGAAAACGGCGAATCCCTATCGGTGTTTAATAACTGTTGCTACGGTGTAAGTGCAGAAAACAAAGATATGTATATCACTCTGCTTCGCGGTGTGGCTTACTGTGCTCATCCGATACTTGACCGTCCTCTTATCGACAAGGGTCGATACATTCCTTTTGTTGAGCAGGGTAAAACTCGTTTTACTTTTAGAATAGCGGTGTGTAAAGCATTTGAAAATGAAGCACGTGCCATTGAATTTTGCGAGCCGCCGTATGCTCTTAATGCGTATCCCAACGGCAAAGGTCAGAAACTCAGTTCATTAAAAATTGATTGTAGGGAGGTAATAATTTCGGCTTTGTTCATTGAAAACGGCAAACCGGTTGCCAGACTGTATAACAGTGCGGATAAAGAGCTCAACTGCACGCTTTCTTACGGAACGAAAGTATTAAAGCTATCGTTTTTTTTTTTTTTTATAAAAACGGTCAATTTGTAACAAAGCACCTAAAAAAGATAATGCAATAAAGAGTAATGAAAGGATTTGAAAAAATGAAAAAAAGATTTTCGAGTATTATACTTGTAATTGCCATAATAGCAAGTTCTTTTATGTGTTTCGGCACAATAACTGCTTCGGCAACCGGAACGGTTGATATTACTCAGGATTTTACTATGACCAACTTAGGTCAGGGCATTTCTGCCGACACAACGACAATAGGATTTGTTTTCGGTTCGCATAGCAGTTTACCTGCTTCGGGCGTAGGTTATTACATAAACGATAACCCGAATTCCAACGGCATTGACCCGCTTAGCTTTATTGAAATAAACGGTAAAAATGCCCGTGAAATTGTTTCCGAAAACCAGAACAATGTAACATCCTATACCGGAACTGCATTTCCGATGAATATCGGCGGTGTTTATTCACCTGTTCTTGCATTTTGCGAGCAGGGATATATACGCATATCAATACTCCATAATTATCTCCCGAGCGGTGCGTATACAATAACCTTAAAATCCGGCTTTACTTGGAATAACAACAACGGCGAAACATTGGTAATAACCTCCGATGTAACATACGCTTATGATAAAGACGGAAATTTTTCTAAGGTTTCAAATATTGTTGATACAAATTCAATGTTGAGCATTGTTAACTATCTTACAAACAATGTAGCAAGTGAATATAGTTATATTGACATTGAAGCGACATCCGATATTTTTACGGATTATAACTATACATTCTTTGATACGGCATTTGGAAGCGGCGGATTTTTGCCGTATATTGAAATTAACGGCAGAACTGGGCTTGTATTTCAACAGTTTAATCTTTTCCCA
>JAKSUO010000203.1 GCA_024408895.1 Alphaproteobacteria bacterium
AAAGCTTAGTTATATTCAAAAAAAACTTATCAGTTAAAAACCCCTCATTTATGAGGGGTTGAATATTTTGCCACATACAAACAGTTTGACCAAATAGGATTAAACCCGATAGTTTTTTAATACAGATAAAGTCCGCCAAAAAAGTTTTTTATGCTTCATCTGCTTCAAATTTGTCGGTTTCATCCTCTTCCGAGTTATATTCTATACCGAGTTTAGCCAACATATCATCATTGATGTCTTCGCGCTGTGCGACAATCCAATCCGGCACATTTGGACACGGCGGAATTTTTGCCATTGCCGTCATCTTTTTATCCAAATACCAACGTGGAGAATCCGCAATAATAGGGCGGTCAATATGACTTTGCATCAAAACAACCTGTTTAAGCATCGGCAAGCTCAATAACTGAGTAGAGCTGATAACCGGAATGCCTTGAAGTTGATAATTAACATTTTTTGCCAACGGGTTAAAGTCCTTACCCAAGCTTCCTTCCGTTCGCGAGAAAGAAGAAACGCGGACGGTTTTGTTGCCAATCATCTTAGAGAAGCGCTGTGCCGTAACTTCGTTGTTTTGTGATAATATAACTTTGCAGGCAGTTGTTGAAATAACTGTTTCCAAATCATCCTTACCGTATTTGCCGGAAATTTGGCCTAAGTCTTGTCCGATAAGCAAATAAGAAACCTTTTGTCCACGACCTACGGCCGGACCGTCAATAATAGCCTTCATTTTCGGCATTTGCGGAAACTCGTCAAGTACGAACAGTGTTGGGAATGGGCCCATTTTACCGTCAGTACGGTTGACGTGGTTTGGTGGATTGGAAATCAAATAAGAACTCATCAATTCAATAAATGTTGAGCTGATAACGCCCAAGGCGCGCGCATCAACTTGGTTAACCGACAGATAAACGGAAATAGGTTTCCACTCGCCGGTTACCGGATCTTTCATACCGCGCAAATCCTTAAATTGAATATCAGAAAAGCTGGTGCGAGCTTTAACAGCTTGGTTTTTGAAAACATTAATACCGGCAAAAGCGGTTGAAAGAATTGAACCGCGCTCTTTATCCGGTGTGTTGCTCAATGTACTTAATTCCGTGATACAACGTTGCGCATAACCGTAATTTCGCGCTTCTTTAATGGCTTCTTCCAACATATCGTGTGTTGGGTCAGCCATTGCCGCCATTTGATCACCTTCATCTAAACGGCGTTGAATTTCGTGTGCGGCGTTAATTTGCGCTTCCGTAATCCATTCCATAATCATTGCGATACTTGCTTCGCGGCCCATCCAACGTGACGGCAATAAATTCCATGTGCCGATAGGCAGATAATTTTCTTTGGTGATTGTTTTGTTTTCGGCATTTTGAATGGCAGATAAAACCTCGGGGAAATCACGCATAGCCTTATAGTAGGACAGCAAGACATCATAATCTTCATCATCCAGCCCACCCTCATTCAAGCGAGATACAAAATAATCATTAGCCTTGGCCTGCTCCACCTTACCGCACAAATATCCCGTAAGGCC
>JAKSUO010000204.1 GCA_024408895.1 Alphaproteobacteria bacterium
TCCGGTTCATATCCTTCGGCGTTTTCTACTGCAGTTTTAATCTTTTCGGCAGTATCCCCCGTTAAAAACAACGCTTTTACATACTTTTGCATTTCAGTGCCAAGTGTATCGAACGACAAGTGCTTATCGTATCCGCCTGCGATAAGAATGACCTTTTTATCAAAAGATTTCAAAGTAGCAAGTGTTCTTGTCGGAGACGACCCGATCGAATCGTTATAATATTCAACGCCGTCTTTACGCCGGACAAGTTCTATTCTGTGCCGCACACCGCCGAAATTATTTGCAACATATCTCATATCATCGACTTCGCAATAGTCCCATACCGCAAGCATTGCCGCCATATAGTTTTCGACATTGTGATCACCACGAAGCAAAATATCCGCTCTGTCTAAAATCTTTTGTCCTTCACGGAATATGGCGTTGTTAATATAATACAAACCATTACATTCGGAATTAAAAGAAAACTTAAGCACCTTGCCATTTGCGAGTTTGTCAAAACCATCTGTGATCTCATTATCGTGATTTATTATAAGTGTTCCGTTTTCATTTTGATGGATGAATATGTTTTTCTTGGCATCAATGTATTCTTCCATCGATTTATGCATATCAAGATGATTAGGAGAAACATTGGTAACAACAGCAATGTCGGCGCTTCTTGTCATAGTATGAAGTTGAAAGCTTGATAGCTCGGCAACTACTAAATCAGAAGGTTTAATTTTGCGTATCTGCGGTAAAAGCGGTTTTCCGATATTTCCACCGAGAAAAACATTATTTCCCGCTTTTTTCAGCATCTCGTATATAAGCGTAGTGGTAGTTGTCTTTCCGTCCGAACCGGTAACCGCAATGATCTTTGACGGGCAATATTCAAAAAACAACTCCATTTCGCTTGTAATGACCGAGCCGTTTTCTTTGGCTCGTAGCAAAGCGAGGTTATCAAAGCGCATACCGGGGGTTTTAAGTATCATATCGCCTGAAAGGTCATCAAGATAGTGCTCACCGCAAATGAGATTAACGCCGATATCGGCAAGATGTTTCGCAGTTTCACCAAGTTTATCCTCTGGATTTTTATCATAAGCCGAGACAATAGCTCCGGCATCTACAAACATTTCAATGACAGGCGTATTGGAAATGCCGATACCGACGACCGAAATCCTTTTGCCTTTAATGCTATTAAGAAATTCTTCGAAAGATTTTGCCAAAATTATCCCTCCATGCATTGTTAATTAAATATTATATATTAAATGAATAAAATTATCAAGGAAATTAAAAAATATTTGCAATTTTCTTAATAAGGTGTTATAATCAAGCGGTAACGAGTAAATCAGACGGTCGCCGTAAAATATACGGAGGAAAGTCCGAGCATCACAGAACAGGATAATGGATAACATCCACCGAGGGTGACCTTAGGGAAAGTGCAACAGAGATATACCGCCTGCTTCGCAGGTAAGGATGGAAAGGCGAGGTAAGAGCTCTCCGGCCGCTATGGTGACATAGAGGTCCTGTAAACCC
>JAKSUO010000021.1 GCA_024408895.1 Alphaproteobacteria bacterium
GCTCAACTGATGAAAACAGCGAAGGTTTATTCCAAAACCGGTTGGTTTTCTAAACGCCCGCGCATTATTGAAGATATCAATCGTAAGCAAAAATCATTCAAAGACATTATTGTTGCCTCTTTTGCTTTGGGAAAAAGTTTTAAAAAGTTTGCCAAACGCAATGAAAACATCGGCGTTTTATTACCTAATGCCATTGCAACGGTTTGCACATTCTTTGGTTTATCGGCGTATGAGCGTACACCGGTTATGATTAATTTTTCCGTAGGTCTGAAAAATATGCTGTCCATGTGCAACACAGCGCAACTAAAAACTATTATAACCTCCCGCTCCTTCATTATTAAGGGAAAATTAGAGACTGTTATAGAAGAACTTGAAAAAGCCGGTTATAAAATTGTTTACTTGGAAGATATTGCTAAAAATATGTCTTTATTAACCAAAATCAGTGCTTTTTTAAATTACAAAGTTAAGCATGTACCACACAAAAAAGGCGGTAATAAAAGGGCTGTTATTCTGTTCACCTCCGGTTCGGAAGGCACTCCGAAGGCTGTTTTGTTGAGCCATGCTAATTTAATAGCCAATGTCTGCCAATTATCGGCTATTCAGACGGTAACATATAAAGATTTGTTATTTAACGCCTTGCCGATGTTCCACAGTTTCGGTTTAACTGTCGGAACACTATTCCCGTTGTTCCAAGGGGCAAAAGTGTTTATGTATCCGTCTCCTCTGCATTATCGTGTTGTTGCCGAGCTTGTTTATGAATTAGGTGCAACACTGATGATTGGTACGGACACATTCTTGCGCGGATATGCCAAAATTGCCCACCCGTATGATTTCCATAATGTACGTTTAATGTATTCCGGTGGCGAAGCGGCTAAAGCTGACACACGCAGTATTTGGATGGAACATAGCGGTATTCGTATGATGGAAGCCTATGGTTCTACCGAATGTTCTCCGGTTATTACCGCCAATAACGGTATTTTCAACAAATTTGGTTCTATCGGCAAACTTTTGCCGGGAATGCAATACAAAATTGAGCCGGTTGACGGTATTGCTACCGGTGGCGAGTTGTGCGTGAAAGGTCCGAATGTTATGCTCGGGTACTATATGCCGGACAATCCTGGTGTGTTGGTTCCTCCAACTAACGGTTGGTATCATACCGGCGATGTTGTGGATATAGATGAAATCGGCTTTTTAACCATTAAAGACCGCATTAAACGCTTTGCGAAAATCGGCGGTGAAATGGTTTCATTAAATGCCGTACAAGATATGGTCATCAGTGCCACAGCAGAAATGGGACCGGATTACAATTATGGTGTTATTTCCGTTCCGCACGAAAGCAAAGGCGAACAGATTGTGCTGGTAACAAACAACACAGCTGTTACTTCGGCATTGTTGCACGAATATGTCAAGGCTAACGGCATGTCCGAACTTTATTTGCCACGCATTATCCTATATCATGATAAATTACCGGTTTTTGCTACCGGTAAATCGGATAACGTGACACTCAAAAAAGAAGTTATGGCTGAACTCAGTGAAGCAAACAACACCGATAAAGTAGCTTAAAATATGTGGAAGACATATTTTCCGATTGCTCTTTCACAAAAACAAGTTATGCTGTAAAAAAATAATTTTTGCAAAAAAGGAAAAAAATATGGCAGGAAGTATCAATAAAGTAATTTTGGTTGGCAATTTAGGTGCTGATCCGACAGTAAGTAATACTCAGAATGGTGCTAAAATCGTTAATTTGCGTTTAGCAACATCTGATTCGTGGAAAGACAAAACAACCGGCGAACGCAAAGATAGAACGGAATGGCATCGCGTGGTAATTTTTAATCCTCAACTTGCTGACACAGCCGAAAAATATTTGCGTAAAGGCTCTAAGGTTTATTTGGAAGGCCAACTGCAAACACGTTCTTGGAAAGATAATAACGGCAACGACCGCTATACCACAGAGGTTGTTCTGCAAAGCTTTAACAGTACTCTCGTTATGCTTGACAGCCGTAACAGCGGTGATGCAACAGCAGCCGGCGACGAGGTGTTTGCAACATCTTCATCAGCCTCCGGTTGGGACAACAGCTCGGCAACAACTCCTTCGGAATTGGATGACGATATTCCGTTCTAAGATTAAAATATTTAATACGAAGAACTTCGGATTCTAGATTCGAAGTTCTTTCTGTTGCAAGGACAATAAAATGAAAATTTTGGTCGGTATGAGCGGTGGTGTAGATTCTTCTGTTGTTGCATGTATGCTGAGAGAGCAAGGTCACGAGGTTATTGGTGCCACAATGTCTATTTGGGATAAACAAACCAAATTCAGCAACAACATACATGCAACATCTTGCTTTTCGCCACACGAAGAACAAGATATTGCTACGGCACGAGAAATATGTAAAAGTATTGATATTCCCTACCATGTCATAGACTGCTCGGCACGCTATAAACAAATGGTGCTGGAAAACTTCAAAAACGAATACAAATCCGGCCGCACTCCGAATCCTTGTATAATGTGCAATTCTTACATTAAATTCAATGCCTTACCGGAAGAAGCGACCAAACACGGCATTGAATTTGACAAATTTGCCACCGGACACTATGCGCAAATTATACTAAATGAGCAAACCAAACGCTACGAAATCAGATGCGGTGTTGATCAAACAAAAGACCAATCTTATTTTTTGTATCGCTTAAATCAGCAACAACTGTCTAATATTTTGATGCCGCTCGGTGCATATACCAAAAAGCAGGTGCGCACCATGGCTGACGAATTTGGTTTATCCGTATCCGACAAACCTGATAGCCAGGACTTTTATTCCGGTGACATTAATGACATTTTGCAAAATGAACCGCAAATCGGCAATTTTGTAACAACTGACGGACGTGTACTGGGGCAACATCAGGGTATTTAGAATTACACCATCGGACAACGTCGCGGCATGGGGATGGCGGCGGAACGTCCGCTCTATGTTTTGGGTTTTAACCGCGATAAAAATGAGGTTATTGTCGGTTTTGAGGAAGAATGTCAAAACACAGGATTAATTGCCGGTGATTTAAACTGGTCTGCGATTTCCGGTATAACCGAACCGATAGAATGTGAAGCCAAAATTCGCTCTTCTCAACAGCCTACGGCTGTTAGAGTATTACCTTTATATGCGGAACACATTGAGGTAAAATTCCTTGTGCCACAGAAAGCTATTGCGCCCGGTCAATCAGTTGTGTTATATAACAAAAACACTATTCTCGGCAGTGGAATTATCCAAAAATCGTAATAATTTCACGGTTCAAAATTTACCGCGTTCTATATCCAAAAAATATTCTACGGTTGATTTTTCAAGGCTGGCAGTAGCTTCCTTATCGCAAACAATAATACCGTGTGGATGGCGCTGAAGCTCGGAAATAGTCCACATATGGCTGACTCCCTCTTCTATACCGTGTTTCAATGCTTCTGCTTTTTTCTTTCCGGTTGCCAAAATCATCACTTCTTGCGCGTCCATAATCGTGCCTACGCCAACCGTTAACGCCATTGTCGGCACTTTTGAAACATCATTATCAAAGAAACGTGAATTAGCTTTAATTGTACTTTCAGTCAGTGTTTTCACTCTTGTACGCGAAGTTAAGGAAGAAAACGGCTCATTAAAAGCAATATGTCCGTCCTCGCCGACTCCGCCGATAAACAGATTAACTCCGCCGAGCTTACGCATAGTACGTTCATATTCCGAACATTCCTTGGCAAAATCTTTGGTCATTCCATTTAAGAGATGAATATTTTGTGGTTTCAAATTAATATACTTGAAAAAATTTTCCTGCATAAAATAATGATAACTTTGCGGATGAGACGGCATTAAGCCAACATATTCATCCATATTAAAAGTAACAACATTTTCAAAAGAAACTTTTTGAGCTTTATATAACTTTATCAACTCCTCATACATTCCCAAAGGCGTTGAGCCGGTCGGCAACCCCAAAACAAATGGTTTTGTTGGGGTCGGCTTATAAGCATTTATTTTATATGTCACATAACTTGCAGCCCATTTGGCAACAGTATCATAGTTATCTTTAATAATCACACGCATATTTTATTTCCCTTGCTATAAATTTTCCCTTGAATAATTGTATATATAACATTGAGTTTCGGACTTATGTCCACGATATCAGCATCATACCCCGGTGCCAACACTCCTAAGTGATCTTTGCGCATAATTCTGGCCGGATTTGTTGCCGCCATGTGTACGGCCTCCTCCAATCTAAATCCATAAGACACAATATTCCGCACGCTATCAATCATTGTAAGTGCCGAACCTGCAATAACATCATCTGATTTACGATAGAAGCACTTATCCAAATATACTTCTTCATCATTTGCAATCAACGGCTTTTTTTTCTGTTTTGTTGGTTTTAAAGCATCAGTTACCAGCACAACCTTATCTAATGATTTACATCTCAGCAAAAACTTGATAATTTCCGGATTGATATGAATTCCATCAGCTATAACCTCACACGAGAGTTCCGGATGAATGAAAACTGCTCCGACCGTCCCCGGATCACGATGATGAATTCGGCTCATTGCATTAAACAAATGCGTAACATGCATAATGCGCGCCTGCATTCCTTCAATCATTTGTTCATAAGTAGCATTTGTGTGTCCCGCCTGCAATACAATACCTTTAGAAAGACAATAAAGAGCCAGTTTACGCATATCTTTGAGTTCCGGTGCGACCGTCATATTAACAATATGTCCTTCAGAGGCCTCCCACAATTCTTCCATCAAATCCAAATTCACTTCACTGATACTCTCCGGAGTTTGCACTCCCAACCGTTGCGGTGAAATAAACGGTCCTTCCAAATGTATTCCCAGAACACGCGCACCTCTTTCGTTACCCATAGCCCCGACGATAGCGCGAATACCTTTTATCATTTGCATTTTATTTCCGGAATATAGTGTCGGAATAAAGGAAGTAACTCCGCAAGTTACCAACCCCTCGGACATTTTCAAAATAGATTTTACCGAACAATCTTCGGTACCGTATCCTCCAAAGCCATGAATATGCGTATCTATAAACCCGGGAGCAACATAAGCTCCGTGCGCATCAATAAAAGAAGTATCAGCCTTAAAAACTTTATTTTTCAGTCTATCTTCGTTAAACACATCCACGATTTTATTCTGCTTAATCAGAACAGCACAATTTTTCATCATGGAATAGCCGTTAAAAACCGTCGCGTTATGAATACATATTGCTGCAACCATATTTTTCTCCGTTGATACAATATATACGCTAAAAGTTTTAACAAATCATAAAATTTCAAGATTGTTTTTTCTGCAAAGCCTGACAATAATGAACTCTGTTATACTCGTCAATATAATTGGAAACACCTCCGACAGGAATATAGCCTTTTTGCATATACTCATTGACCGTATTTTCACATTCGTCACGATAATCTTCATCAACAATAATGTACAGCTTATTTATTTCCGACTCTGCCATCTCTTCACTGTCCCTTTCTGACTAGTTTTTCTATGTGGTTAACGTTCTTTCAAAATCCAAAACTTTTCAAAACCAGTCGGTTCATAGTATTCTTTCAGTTTTTCCCGTTTCATTTCGTAGGCATTTAGTTGCTCAAATTATCTTCTTCGTCATAATAAATCATATCTGCTAAATCATCAAATTTTTGAACATCGTTCTTATTATTTATACCATAAACCATAATTTTAATACCTCTCATCCGGCGCAAATTTTGTAATGTATATTTATGAATTTGTAAAAATTCCATTGAAACATTTACAAATTCAATATTATTCGTCAATACTAAAGGAGTATTTATGGAACTAGATAAAAAATAGACTAAATGCTTAAAACCATATTTATTTGCTTGTTCAATTTGATTTTCAAACCCAATTTCAGAAATAATTCGCTCTTTAATTTTTCCTAATTTTTCATTAATTAGAGCAAAATTACTAACTTTACCTATAATAAGCCACATATCTATGTGTTTCTCAAAAAATTCCAAAATAGTTTCATAATTTAATGATGGCATATCTATTTCTATATATTTGTATCCTCGTTGAACTGATAGATCAAGTATTTTCTGAAGATCATTACTAGTATATTTTTCAATATCACCTAAATGTGCGATCATTTTATTTCGTGGCAAATTGAATGTATCTGTAGCATACACAATATCAGATTTCTCATCATGCAAACCCAAAAAATCATTATACATTGCAGAATTTTTTAACAATTCATCCTCAAATTTTTGCGCTCCGAGTTTTTCAGTCAAAGTTTTATCACCACTTAAAAGCGAAACACCTAGTCCGAATCTTTTATCAGAAACAATTCCAGCTTTATCAGCGATAGTTGCACTCCAATCCATCATTGAATATGGTTTCTCTATTATTTTAGGTAAGGATTTTTTTTCCAAAATTACATTATATATCTGCCTTTTTGGATATACTTCAGACATATCTGCGATATCAGAAGCGCTCATCATCAAGTGATCTCCAACAATAACAATAATGCTATTATCATAAAAATCTTGTTGTTGAATCCAACGCACGAAATCATAAATAGCCTTTTCAGAACACTTTATTGCATCACGTGAATCAGAATATTTAATCTCACATGAAGGTGAAACAAATCCATTCGGAAAATGATTATCAAGTGTTTGAAGAGATATAAAAAAAGGCTGTTTTTTTTGAGCTATATTTCTTATTTTTAGCCGAGCAAATTCAAACATTTTCTGATCATTAATTCCATATCTTTTAATACCAATATCCTCAACTGTAGCATAATTTTCAACCATCATTTCATCTCGTCCGTATACTTCATCAAATGAATGTTCGGATATAAATTTATTTGTTCCAACAAATGTAATATCAGCCCCCTTCACAAAAACATTATAGTATCCCTCTTCTTTTAAGATATCAGGAAGACATTTGATATGTGGCATAAATTGATTGGTCTGAACACCTAACCTATCACGGAAATGCATTCTTAATGGGACACCACAGAAAGTAGAAACATTAGAGGCTAAGGTCCAATTAGTGCCATTTATTTGCTCGTACCCCTTAAAATTTAAACCTTCTTTTTTTAATTCAGATAGATTCGGAATTAAGTTTTCACCCCAATATTTTGCATCAGAAAAATTATCTTCCAATGATTCAGCAAAAATTAAAATAATATTTTTCTTGTTTTTTGGTTCATGGAACTGCGGTTCTCTGTAGTACGTTTCATATATATTACTCCACTGTAGCGACAGTCTGATTTGTTTAGCAATGGAAACCTGTTCATCTACGGCAATATCTGACACTTTTATGTTTTGAAAGTTAATATCACAGAAAAATATATAAAAATAAAATGTAATCCACACAATAAATAAAAAAGGCCATTTATATGTACAATAAGTTAAGAATGTCAACAGCAATAAAACACCGACAAGCAGCCTTGCATAAGGATAAACATCCTCAAGACTTAAATATAAAAAGTGAAATACAATCTGATTGACCGTTACATTCGGAAAACTCAGCAACAATGCGGCCAGACATATCGGTATGCTGATAAATAAAAATATAGAAATTAACCACGTAACTGAACACAAAAAAACGAAAAATCTTTTTAAACATAAAAATCCCATATTTCATTCCTCAACCAAGACATATGCAAATATTCTGACTTATCTAACTTACCTTTCCGGTTTAACCCACGGATGGCCGTTTTGCAAAAATTCCGGAAGCTCAGCTAAAGCCGAAGCACCTGCTGCCTTAGCGTGTCCGCCACCGCCGAATTCTGCTGCAATTTTAGAAACATCTATATCGTTGCGTGCCGTATAAAATGCCAAATTCCAACGATTTTTCTTATTCATGAAAAAGTGTACCATAAAATGAAAGTCTTTGATATTATCTATTGTGTCAAAAAATTCGGACTGTCCTTGAACCATATTGGAGCAAATGCAACGCATTCCTTTATATTCGCTTTCAAAAGCCAAACCACGCACCAAGCGATAATTGCGATGACGCACCCATGATAAAATGGAATTACCCTCCTCCACTAAAGCCTTAATATCAAGTTCATTATTTATTAACTGAGTCCATATTTTATCGGTTGGTCTGTTAACACCGCATGATTGCATGGCATATTCAAAAGGACGCACACGGCGATCGCGCAAATCATATATATCATTTAACCCCAAAAGGCGCAAACCTTCCGGCAATGGTTTGTCCGAATAAAAATATTCCCAAGTTAAAACCAATACTGCCGTTCCGACTCTCCTAATACCTTTAATTTCCTCGTATGCACCGGTCTTCATCAAATCTTCGTACTCATTAATCACCGACACATGATGATCAATCCACGTTAAATCAACCTTTTTATTCAAATCCAACATATATTTGACCGGCAAAGCAATATCGCAAATCACTATTTTATCATGCTTTTCAATTTCTTCGTACGGAATTTCCATATCGTGATTAAGCCCCATCAGTTCCGTTTCCGGAAATTTTGATTTTACAATTGCTGCTGAGCCTTTTCCGTCATGATCAGCTATATGATAAATACAAAGCATATTCTGTTCTCCTTACAACTCTATTTCCAATCCGTCATATGCCGGAGCCATATTTTCGGGCGTTAAACGCATAACTTCATCATAATCGCATTCCGGCCCCAAATGAGTAAAATACACTTTATTAGGGTGAATTTTTTCAATATAATCCATATCGCATCCCGCCTTTCCACAAAATTATACCATGAATAGTCAAAAAACCGGCATGATACATAGTAGTCTCAATATTCGTCAAGGGAATTATCAAAACATTCACATCAATTTTTTGCAAATATTCCAATGTTTGCGGTGGAATTATTTTGTAATCTGGTATTAAAACAAACATCCCGTCATTAAAAACATAACCGGTTGTTGGCACGGAATGCCCTATAAATGGCAGTGGGGTAATTTTGATATTCTTAATACAAAACGATTTAAAAAATTCAACAACATTAGCCACCAAATGTGGACGTTTTGTCGCTTCCTTAGCCGGAATATCGGCAAACACATAACCAAAACGCTGGCGCAATTCCTCCATATGACTTTGTGCTGCATATATATTCAAAATGCTTTTGTTTATGCAATCCTCGTCACCAGACAATTCCAAGTGATAAGTTAGTGCTCTCAAATCATCAATTCCCATAATATGATCGGCATGCGCATGCGTATATAGCACACTATCAACTTGACGAATATCATTATCAATCAACTGATTACGAATATCGACTGAAGTATCAATTAAAATTTTTGTACCGCCAAAATCAACATAAACACCGGCACGCCCGCGCCGATTTTTCGGATTCTGCGGATTACATTTTCCCCATCCGTATGCAATAATTGGCGTCCCCGGTGCAGCACCACTGCCCAAAACAATGATTCTATTCATCTTTCTTAACCTTATCAAATAAGCTCAAAAAATTGTTTGTTGTCAGTTGAGCAATTTCTTCAACATTCATATTTTTGATTTGAGCCAAAACTTCTGCCGTATGAATTACAAAAGCCGGTTCGTTACGTTCTCCGCGGTGTGGCACAGGTGCCAAATAAGGTGAATCTGTTTCAATTAACAACCGTTCATTTGGCACATCGGCAAAAATTTGCCGTAACTCATCACTTTTTTTAAATGTAATAATACCGGAGGCCGATATGTAAAATCCGATATCAAGTGCTGCTTTACACAATTCTGCCGATGATGAAAAGCAATGCAATTCTCCTTTAAAAGGCTTAACCCGATAAGACTCCGTTAAAATTTTCATCATATCTTCATCAGATGAACGATTATGAATAATCAACGGCAATCCGCTTTCCTGAGCCGCGGTGATATGCACTTTTAAAACGCGTAATTGATATTCTTTAATATCGGCATTATAATAATAATCCAACCCGCATTCTCCCACTCCGATAACATAAGGATTATCGGCATATTTCAATAAATCCTCAGCTTTCAAATCGGGATATCTGTCGGCATATTCGGGATGCACCCCAACGGAAGTGTAAATATTTTTATGCCGCTCGCAAAAGGCCAAAAGTGACGGCATTTCTTTAATATCATCACATATATCGGCAACGTATAAAATATTGTTCTCGCGCATACGTTGCAACACATCATCACGATCGGCATTAAAATCTTGTGCGTGAATATGGCAGTGACTATCCGTAAACATCTATAATGCCTTACTAATATCCGTTAATAACTTAATCAGCATCATCCGCTTATCCATATTAACGTTCACGCAATCTGCAAACATTTGCCGCGCTTTATTCCAACAAGCATAAATTTCTTCCTTATTTTCACAAGAAGGCATATTCTCTTTTAAAAATTTTATAATAAGCTCTTGCATAATTCCGAATTTTTCAGCATTTGCGGCAACCTCTGTGCAAAACGTCATCATTTTACTGACAGATAATTGTTTTTTTGCATACAGAATCGCACACAAATCATCATATAGACCAACAGCGTCATTATCGGCATATAAAATTGCTTTACCGATACTGCCACCATTCATCTCTGCCAATGCGGCAATCATTTTTTCATTCAGCCCCGAACGATAACGGCGCAATAAACTGGCAACCTCCGACGGTTGTAACGTATGGAGCGGCAATTTGGCACAACGGGAACGAATTGTTGGTAACAATAAACTCGGATTATGACTGATAAGCAACAGCACCGTTTTTGCCGGCGGTTCTTCCAAAATTTTTAACAAAGCATTTGCCGCGTTACGATTCATTTCATCTGCGCTATCTACAATCACAACGCGCCACCCGTCATTAAACGAGGTTTTTGTTAAAAAGCTGCTGACTTTACGCACATCATCAACACGAATAAACGCCGATTTTTTCAGTGATGAAAGTTCATTATCATCCAATATTTCACCTTTTTTAATCGCACTGATGATTTTCTTTTTATCTGTTTCGGTATAATCACGTTCCAACACCATTAAATCCGGGTGTGAACCGCTTGCCACCTGTTGAAATATATTGGAATCTTCCGGCACATTCATCGTCAAATATTTTTGCTTGTCATTATCGTCCGCCCACAGCAAAAAACGAGCAATTCTATACGCCAGAGTTGCTTTACCTATGCCTTGCGGTCCGCTTAAAATCCACGCATGATGCAATGCACCGGACTGCCACGCCCGTAAAAAAATATTCTGCGCTTCATCTTGTCCAAGCAAAAAACTGTTTTTTTGCGGCAATATATTTGTTGTTTCTTCCATCACACGCCTAATCTGCTTTGCACAACCTCTACAATTTCACGATGCAGTGTTTCAATATCTTTATCCGCATTCAGCACCACACAACGTTTCGGTTCGCGTTTAGCAATATCCAAGAAACCCTGTCTCAAATTCTGATGAAATTCCAACTGTCTGCTTTCAAAACGCAATTCTTTGACTTTCATTTCTTGCGCCTTTGCAAAAGAGCGTTGCATACCGACTTTAGGATCTATATCCAAAATTATTGTTAAATCAGGCTTAAAATCACCGGCAACAATTTTATACATATTTTCCAGTGTTTCATAATCCACACGCTTATTATAACCGTAATATTGGTATGCTTCGGTAGAATCGGCAAATCTGTCGCTGATAACCCATTTTCCTTCCTGCATAGACGGCCATACCAATTTAGTCAAGTGATTTCGGCGATCGGCATAATACAGCAAGCACTCGGTTATGGCATCAAACTTATCCTTATCACCGGTAACCAAAAGCTCACGCAAAACTTTTCCTTCCGGCGTACCGCCCGGTTCTTTGGTGGTTAAAACATCAATTCCTTTAGTTTGCAGATAAGAGGCCAACAATTTAACCTGTGTAGATTTACCGCTACCCTCTCCGCCTTCAATTGTAATGAACTTTCCGTTCATACTATTTTGCTCCGAAAATAAAGTATTTTACATTTGCGCCAAAACGTCCCAACAGGCCTACTTTTTCCACATCTTTTGCCGCCACTAACGGAACAGTCAGCGTATTTTTATCGTCAATGCTGATTTTTAATTCTCCGACTTTCTGTCCGGCTTTAATCGGTGCTTTTACCGGCTCGTCAAATTCGGCAGAGGTTTTAACATTATCAATTTGGCTTAAATGAATTGTTTTCAAAACGTCTTCGGCAACAGTCAAATCAACATCTTTTTGCTGTCCATACCAAACTTTAGCTTTTGCGATAACCTGATTTTTAGAGAACATTTTGAAATTATCAAATTCTCTGAACCCCCAACTCATCAATCTGTCTGCTTCTTCCGAACGTTCTTTGTTGCTGTTCATTCCGCTCATAACACCGATTAACCGTCTGTTCCCTTTCACGGCCGAAGCTGCCAAACAAAAACCGGCTTCTTCCGTGTGTCCGGTTTTTAAGCCATCTGCACCTTTCATAGAATACAACAAAGGATTGCGATTTCCTTGCTTAATATTGTTATAAGTAAACTCTTTTTCGCTAAAATAGTGATATAAATTTGGAAATTCCTTAATAATTTCACGCGAAAGAATTGCCAAATCTTCCATAGACATCTTCTGACCCGGATGCGGCAAACCGGTT
>JAKSUO010000022.1 GCA_024408895.1 Alphaproteobacteria bacterium
TTACAGGCACTGGTTCCGGCGTCATTCGTCCGTATGTTTTACCGTTTACCACACACACCGGAGCCAATCCGCAACAACCGACACATCTAACTACTTGCAGATGGAACAACCCGTCCGGAGTACTTTCCCCTTCTTTTATTCCGAGTTCGGACTTAAATTTTTCCAAAACCTTATCATTGCCTTTCAAAAAGCAAGCTGTACCGGTACAAACAGAAATAACTGCCTTTCCGGGAGCAACCAACTTAAAGAAATTATAAAAAGTCAACACTTCATAAATACGCGCAAGAGGCACATTCATTGTTTGAGCTAAATCCATGGCATCTTTCCATTCTACATAGCCTTTGACGCCTTGAATTTCGTGCAAGGCCATAATGAGAGATCCGCGTTTTTTACGCCACTTATCTCCGGTTTGACACCCCAGACAAGTTTCCTTATCCATTTTTATCTCCTAAATTAAAGTTAAATTCCATCTTTCGGGACGCATTATAAAGTCATTTTTTTATATTGCAACTCATTTTAGCATATTTTCAATGACATTTTGGATAATATTTACTTTATCTGATTTTTTCTTTAATATTTTTCAAAATCCGACAAAAAAAACAGCCTCTACCCAAACGGCAGAGGCTGTTTTTCAATGTTTTTATGTTTACGATTAAAAAAATTTAAGTTTGGCATCAGCGGCAATTTTATAAATCACATTTTTAACGTAACAGTCAATTTTCATGCCGGCGGAATAATCAGCCGCAGCAATAATATTAGCTCTTCCGTCATGCAAATACTTGGTTGCACGCTCTTTAGCACCAGGTTTATGAGGTTGATAAACAGCCAAACAATACCCGCCCAAACGTTTAATCATAGACATACATGGCACGTCCGTATCCCCGTCACCAAAATACACCATATGTTTAAACGGTATCGGACGTTCACACTCCGGCATAGCGCAATTTACCGACTTATTGTCATGCACATCAAAGCACCCTTTATTTATTCTGAACAAATATTGCGTCTTACCGGTATAATCCACAACACGGGCCGGCCATTCGGCTTCTCCGTATTCATTATACATAAAAGTAGAAGCATAAAGTTGCGAAAACTTGGATGCAATCGGTGTACCTTCAACAATTTCCTGCAAGCCGGAAGAAATCAAATAATGTGAAATTTTAATTCCCTTGCTTAAAGCGTATGCGTTAATACGGTCAAACCAATCAACCACACCTTTATATAAGACAATATCCTTACCGCAAGCGACAAAATCTTCACGAGTGAAAGCTATTTTGCGAGCTTTAGCCTCATCCAACATACACTTCATATAGCATAAGTTATTATCGGCTGCATACTTTTTAGCCATCGCATCAGATTTTTCCCAAAACTCCTCAGGCGTCATACCTAATCTGCGCATAAAACCATATTCTTGCATATTACCGGCTGCAAGTGTGCCATCAAAATCGTAGCAAAATGCTACTTCAATCATTTTTCTCATAATATCTAAATTATATTTTTATATCTTTTATATTACGCTAAAATATTTAAAACGCAACAATTAAAATGAAATACCGACAAAATAAATGTTCAATTTGCATTTAATCCGATTTTTTTCCACGCAATAAATTTACGAATACCGTCTTTGAAAGAAGTGCTCGGATTATACCCCAACAATTTTTGCGCTTTTGATATATCCGAAACGGTTTTATCAACATCTCCCGGTTGCATTGGCAGTTGATTAATTTTAGCTTTTTTGCCCAAAACTTCTTCAATCGTCAAAATCATTTCTTTTAATGTTACCGGACTACCACCGCCGAGATTAAAGATTTCATATCCTGTTTGATGATAATTTACCGAAGCAATAATTCCCGTTACAATATCGTCAATATATGTATAGTCACGCTTTGTAGAGCCGTCGCCGTACATATCTATCGGCTTATCGGCCATAATCAAATTCGTAAACTTGTTGATGGCTAAATCGGGACGTTGCCGCGGACCATATACGGTAAAAAATCGCAGCATGTAAATTTCCAAACCATACAAATGGTGGTAGGTATAACAAATTTGCTCATCTGCCGACTTAGTTGCAGCGTAAGGTGAAATCGGTTCTCTGATGTTCAAATCTTCGGAAAATTTTTCCGCTTTACAATTCCCGTACACGGACGAAGAAGATGCCATACTCATACGCTTAACGTTGTATTTTTTCATCATTTCCAAAATATTTATGGTTCCGATAATATTCGTCATGGCATAAGCCAACGGCGCTTCAATGGAAGGACGAACACCGGCTCTGGCCGCCAAATGCACAATTGCATCTATTTTATTTTCCCTAAAAACTTTTTCTACATCATCTATTTTTTCAATGTCGCCTTCATAGAGTTTATAATTCGGATGTATTTCGGCTTGCGCGATATTTTGACGTTTGATTATCGGATTGTAATAATCATTAAAATTATCAAGAACAACAACCTTATGCCCCAAAGCAAGCATTCTATCAGCTAAAGATGACCCGATAAATCCGGCTCCGCCGGTAATTAAAACAGTTAATACCTCAGACATATTATCCATATCCTCCTGTTGTTTTAAACCGATTACGACACAAACATTCGCATAATGTATTTGATTGAAAAAATATGTCAATATCTGTTTTTTATTTGTTACGACAAATTTAAAATGAAACACTTCATAGGCAAAAAAAGTTGTTAAAACAAAGAGAAAGAGTAATCTCTGTAAAACACAAAAATTTTACCAGAAATGGTAATTTTTAGTTTAATTTTAGATTTAGCA
This sequence comes from Alphaproteobacteria bacterium, assembly GCA_024408895.1. Classification (GTDB taxonomy): domain Bacteria; phylum Pseudomonadota; class Alphaproteobacteria; order RF32; family CAG-239; genus RUG410. Next base: position 2,770 of record JAKSUO010000022.1, read on the forward strand.
GGAGGATATTTAGACAATCTTGGGATCTGATAAATTTTCCCTTCATAAGAAAAGGTCCAATCATTATTTAAGTGTCGTTCAGTTTCGATAAAACAAACATCATCAGCAGAAACAATTGTTTCTTGTTTATCAAAATAAAGTTCTGCTGTATTTGTTGCATCATCTACTATATGCATTAAACAAGTTTTTTTATCACCAAACCAATAATCAAATGAACCATCAATTTGTAATAAATCTCCGAAATTAGGACTACATTCTCGCCGTTGTCTTTGTTTCGGTTTTCTATATTTTCTTGGACGTTTTAACCATAATCTCAGAGTTTCTTTATTTATATTTATTTTTTCTCTTATTTCCAGCATTTCACATATATGAGAAATGCTAAACTCTCTATATTTAGTCTCTGCTAGATTTATAATTTCTTCCTTATCTTCTCTTGGCTTTCGGTTTTGCTTTCCTGTGTTACCATGGATTATATCTCCGGTTTGTTTTAGTTTTTTTAGTCTCCGAAAAATTGTTGCTGGCGCAATTTTAAGTATCAGAGAAGCTTCTCGGATACTTAAACCTTGTTTTATGATGTTTTTGTATTTTTTTAATTCGTTCTTTTCCATAGAATACCTCTCTTTTGAAGCATTCTACTGTTTCATTTTTATTTTTGGTTTTTCTGTTTCATTTTAAATTTGGTTTAACATATTTTTATTGAATATTCTTTTTATTCAAATCCCAAAATTATTTCGCAATCATTTTCTTCTGTACAAGAACAAGCAGATACAACATCAGCCATAGGTAAAGGGTAATGTTGGCGACAAGCAGCAATAAAGCCATCATGGAAATAATATTCTTCATCAGTTTTTTTACAAAGACCGAGTCCATCAGTATCTCCATCATGATGATTATTTATGTACATTCCCCAAAAACCTTCATTATTATACCAATTCTGTGTTGACAAAGATATACAAACATTTTTATTTAGACCTCCATAATATAAAATAAACATTTCATTAGCTGCATAAGTGAATTCATCATCATAATAAGAATGATCTAAAAAAACACCCATTCTTCCCCCAAATACATTTTCTGCTGTGTTATAATTTATAACCTTGTTTGAATCGATTAAACCCAATGTTTCCAACATTATTACATTTAATCCCTCATATTTCCAACCTGATGATGTTTTATTATTAACATAAGCTCTTTGCACACCTGTAACAATAGTTGTAATCTCGTCAATAGCCTTATTAACCCTATATTTTTGCATTGCTTTTGAATAACCGGCAATTCCTCCTACTGACAATACACCGATAATTGCTAAAACTCCGAGCATTTCTATCATTGACCGACCAAATTCATTTATTTTCATCACTCTAATTCCTTCTCATTAGTTATATTAAACAAAAAGCCCACCTGAAAAGGAGGGCGGATGTTCAAAACCATAACACAGCAGATGGCTCGGCATTTTCGTGCGTATAGCCTTATTAAGCCGACATCCGTCCACAACAGAAGTCGGCATACAGGATTAAAGTCGCTTATGCTCGTAGCGACTGCTGTGTAAAAGGGTTTTGAAGTCCCCTCTGCACAATCACAAAATTGTACATATATACACATTAAAATATTTATTCCAATTTAGCAAGTTTTTATTTTCAAAAACACAAAAAAACTATTTTCTTTCAAAAAGTTTTTCTATATCTGATAGTTTAATTTTAACATAGGTCGGACGTCCGTGATTACATTGTCACGAATGTTCTGTTTTTTCCATATCACGCAACAAGCGGTTCATTTCTTCAATATTCAAAGTTCTACCGGCACGCACCGAACCATGACAAGCAATCGTTGCACAAATATGGTGAATTTTATCGCTTAACGCATATTCGCAACCCCACTCGGTAATTTCTGCCGCTAAATCTTTTATCATTTTTTTAACTCGTTCTTTTCCATAGAATACCTCTCTTTTGAAGCATTCTACTGTTTCATTTTTATTTTTGGTTTTTCTGTTTCATTTTAAATTTGGTTTAACATATCTGTTTTTTTATTAAATCCGTAGAACTGATTATGCCTATTTTTATAGCTTATTCCGCAAAATCCAACGTTGAAATAAAAAGTTTCTGATATGACATACATTAAGAATGACACTAGCGTCCGTTTTGTATCTGTTGCGAACGATATTCATTCATAATTCTCTCATTATCCGCTTTGGCAATTTCATCAAATTTTTGAAGACATTCGGAAATTTTATCAATTACTTCTTTGGAATTATCGGTTAATATCGGCTTCCAAAAATTAGGGACTTCCACCCTCATTTCATCACTGGTTCTTGGCGCGGATTTATTACCGGAATACGGAACTACATCTGACTTAGTCTCTGATTTGCAAGCAAAAGCATCTTTCACTTCATCAATGGTAACGTTCGGAAAAATGCCCAACATATATACTTGCAAAAGATCTTGTCTTGTTTTAAATATGAAGTCTGTTCCCAGTTGAAAAGGGACGTTATGTTCGTCATATTTTTTCAGTTGCGTCCGTAAATCCCTTCCGTCCAACGTATAAATTTTTTGCAAAACATCTTCATACCTATTATCCATATCAACACTTTGTGATATCGGTATCGTACAATAATTGTACTCGGAAACAACCTTGGCAAAACTTAAATCTGTATATACATCACGCGTAACAATATCATAATATTTCTGCACAACTTGCGGATTTTCTTCAAGATATTCCGGTCGAAAATCTTGAAGTTTTAATTTAAGCTGTTCGGCTATCAGTATGTGTTGAAAACATTCCGGACGTTTTTTAATATCAACAGAATCCAACAAATGTATATCCTTGAGAACTTTTTCAAAAAGCGGCTTACCATATTGACGCAATGAACTTATTTCGCTCAATTTTTGTGCCAGATTGACTTTATTATCATTCACGGGTACATCTTCAGACATACATTCGGCAAAATTCACGCCACCAATTGTGTACATATAATTACGAACATAGTTATAAGCTCTTCCGTTACTTTCAACCAAACCGAACCGTTGCAAATATGTCTGAAAATGTTTGATTAAACTTGGCTGATAGTGTGAATAGAATTTATCCATCCACATTTTGCGCGTTCCATTGGCAATTAAAGTCCATTCTTTTTTACGCGCTTCTGGTGAATTATCAAGCGGATTAATTTCATTTTTCTGTATGGCATTATAATAAAAAGCAAACACACCTTTTTTATACCGATCCACAACTTGTTTTTTATCCTTTGCCGCCAGATATTCGTAACGTGTCGTCAATAATTGCGCAATATTGGCACTAATTTCCTCATGCATGCAAAGCTTAAAGTATTCCTCCGGTTTATACAAATATTTAGTAGCATAGCGTAACTGATAATTATGCAAGTGCCATTGTTCGTGTACAAAATACATCATCTTCATTCTATATGTATCTGCATTTGGTACATAATTACGAATAATCTTTCCCGCTGTGTGATACATTACCGCTCTCGTTTTACATTTAATTGTATCCACTTTATACACAACATCATGAAGCGGATTTTCAATCGGCGTAACCTTTTTTTCTAATTTCTTTTTACGCTCCAAAATTTCTTTTTTTTGTTTTTCCTCTTGTTCCTGTTTGTAGCTTTTGCAACCGGAATAAGCACCAAAACACATACTGAACGCAATTATTGCAACTGCGTGCTTCCAACCGAAAGAAAATTTATTTTGATTACTTTTCGTCATCTTCATCCCTTGAAAACATAAATTGAAAACATAATACAATAAAATTCATTTTTTGTCAACAAGACAATCAAATAAAAACACCAACCGGAGGCATGGTATATGCCGGCATATCATAATTCTATCCGTAAAAACAAAGAATACTAAAAAGCCACCTTCTTTTAACGACAAACCTCGTTATATTCATCACTTATTTTATTTACACCTAACACAAAATAACACGTCACAATTTGACGCGTTTGCATGTTTTATTGTCTTTATAAAATTTTATAACCCAAATAAGGAAAAAGACAATGACAGACGAAATGCCTAAAGCGAAAATCGCAACAATATCCTCAATAGTTAAATCCTTTTATCACGATTTTATGCCGATGATAGAGCAAATCAAAACCGATGTGGCAACACTTACTATCAGCGAACAAGATAAAGAAACTCTTAGTCGGATTAACGAACAATTACGGCAAGCCGAAAGTTTGCTCCGGCAACTCAAAACAATTTCTGCCAAACGAACGAGAAAACAAACAATTAGCACTCTCAAAGATATGTTTGTTCCGGGAGAAATCACGACTTTTCCATACACTTTGCAAGGTCCGATAGCGATTGTTTCGGACAATGGAAATTATGTGCGCTGTCCGGCATGGGGAGCGGAAAAAACCATTATTAAATTTGATAAAAACTTTGTTTATATGAAATCAGACACGGCCGGAAAAGTGGATTTATTTAATTCCGAGGGTATCAAAGTTATGGAAATCGATGAGGAGAAAATAAAATGATAAAAACCGGATTTTCTTTTATTGATACGGATTTAGGCGGTCTTCACGCCGGCGATTTGGTAACTATGCAAGGAGAATGCATACAAGTCGAGCAATTTATAATCAGTTTAACACAAAGCATTGCCGACAATAACGACGGATTTGTGGTGCTGATGGGAACGCTTGATTTTCCGTCGCTTACTTCCACTATTTTTGACAGTAATCATGCCGCTTTTGATTATGCGCTGATTAACGACAGAATCTCAAAAAACAAGCTTTTAACCCGGCACGGATTACACTTACAAGATATGGAATTGTTTGTGAATAGCCTTTCCGCTTGGCTAAACTTAAAAAAATTTCAACACCTAAAGGATAAAAAACTGCTGGCTATTATCGCTCCGATATATAAGTTAAGATATAGTGTTGATGAGGATAAAGCGACTTTGATTCTCAAAGATGTGGCGCAAATCCTTGATGTTCCGGTAATATGTTGGCAACGAGATTCTTCGGAATATTTAATTGCGGCAGACATGACTTTCAAACTAACGGCCGAACATAATTACAAAGAGCCCGTGGATATTGAGGTAATAAAACAACCGGGAGATAAAAATTTCCGCGTTCGCGCAAATGAAGGATCACTGAAATATGCCGAGCGCTTAAAAGATTGTCCGAAATTTTGGTTTTATAAGGAGAAATAAAATGACAGATACCAAAAAAATAGTTATTACTACGGAAACAACCGGTTTATATCCGAAAGACGGGCACAAACTGGTGGAAATCGCCGCCATTGAAATTGATGAAAACGATATTCAAACCGGAGTGGTATTTCATGCCTATATCAATCCGGAGCGCCGGATATCCAAAAATGTTACGGTGATACACGGCTTAGATTACAAGTTTTTGAAAAATTATCCGCCTTTTGCGGCGTATAAAGGTGAATTTTTGCGCTTTATCGAGGGTAAAGAGATAATCGGTCATCATGTGCAATTTGACATGAATTTTATCAATAATGAGGTTGGTTTTGAGCTTCCAAACAAAGTAACCGATACTCTAGAAATGGCACGAAAAGCATTTCCGGGGCAAAAATATAGTTTGTGCGCATTGAGTGAACGCCTTAATATTAAAATTAAGCATTCGCCTTACAACGGAGCTTTGCTTGATGCCTTGTACGCATACGAAATTTATAAAAGACTGAAAAACATTAGTTTTTCGGCTTAATGACCTTTACGTCGTCGCCCCAGGTATATAAAAACCAGTCCATTTCACGACGGCCACCGGCTTTAAATTTAACTGTCAGCGTGCCGTCGGGATTGCGCTTTAACTTTTGCTTCGGGTGGAAAATAAAGTTTTGGGCCTCATCTGCTACATCTGCGCTAAACAGCCACTCAACATCAAACGGTTCCTCGTGAAAAGCCCCAAAAGATTCTAACGCATATTCATTCAAATCAAATTCAGAACTATCAAAAATATCCGGCAGCAATTCAATACTTTTTATCTGTTGTAATGAAAAATTATGTGCTTTACCATTATCATAACCATCGTTATGTTTTGCAACTAAATAGTGGTCTCTTTGACCATACAGGAAACCATACGGAACAAGTTTATATTCGTGAATTTTTCCGGTATATTTGGTAAGATATGACATTTTGATATGATGGCAAGACAGAATGGCCTGACGCAGGGTGTTCAGAATATTTTTATCCAGCTCAATCCGTGGTCCCGGACGCAAAACCAAACCTTCAGATTTCATCAATTCATCAGCATCTACTTCAATTTTGTTCTTTTGCTCCGGCTTTAAGAGATTACGCAATTTTATTTCAACCCTAGACAGGGTGTCGGCTTTTTCTTGCAAATTTCCCTGTTTTAAGCTGTCAATCGCGGTTTTAAATACGGCCAGTTCTTCGGCGGAAAAAGATATAAAACCGTTCAAACTGCGCTGAGTAATACGCCACCGCTTAGTACGTTCACCTGTTTCAACTTCTTCCATTTGCGGAAAATAGTTCAACAGCGCATCGCGCATACGTTCGGCAGTTCTGCGTGAAACGTTGTATTTTCGCTGAATATCCTCTAAAGATAAACCCTCGCTTGTTTCTTGCATTGCAAGCGCTAAATCAAACAAGTCATACATTTTTTCATAATTTGCCATATGAACCTCCGCCAGATATTGTCGTATTCAGATTATATAACAAAATTTAATAAATGGTGTATTTTCAAACAAAATATGACATATTTTGGCGTGTATAAGATTTATGAATAACCAGAATTTCGATTGACTTTGAATATCTGTCGGATAAACTGAATGCAAAGATTTCGTGGAACTGTAAGCGAAAGGAAAATTAAGATGAGTAATTTATGGCGCATACATTTGTTTGGTGATGCAGAAGGAGATAGTAAAAATGAAGCAAGAACCTATTGCATTAAAAATAAAATAATGGCAATTGGGTGGCCATGCTGGATAAAACACGATGATGTTGAGGAATATTTGAAGAAATATAAACTAGTAGAAGGGTGGACGAAGAAAAACGGAAACTGTAAAGATCCAGTAAATCGAATCATAGAGCAAGTTCAAGAAAATGATTACGTCTGGACTTATGATAAGCAAGAAGGTCGCTATTGTATCGCCAAAGTTGTTGATAAACAGGCGCATATTCCTGTTCCTTCTGACGATAAACTTTTTAAATGGTTTGGTGTTTATCGTAGTGTTGAAAACTGGTGTTATTGTGATAATTTTGAAGTTCCTGGAAAAGTCATCAATGGTTGCATTAAAGGCCAAACATTGCAAGCTGTAGATTCTTGCTTGTTTGAATATAGTAAATATTTATATCAAAAAAAACACACTAAGAATCCCAATCTTATTTTTAAACAAGAGGAAAATTCTGAAGACACCTTAAAAAACCTCTTACATTATGATGATTTAGAAGATTTACTGGGGTTGTGGCTTCAAATAGGCAACGAATATGTTGTATTTCCATCAACAAATAAGCAAGGGACCAAAGATTACGAATATATCTTAAAGAAAAAAGATGGTAGCCGTAAGGCTGTAATTCAATGCAAAACCGGTTATTCTGGAATTGATGCGTCAAAATTTAACAAATATGTTAATGATGATTATAATGTTTATTTGGCAACAACTTTTGGCATTATATCAAATAAACCGGAAAATATGATAGAAATTAATAATCAAAACTCCAAAATAAATGATTATTCGGCGCAGATGTATAGCGTATCTATAAAATATCTTTTAGATTGGGCCGCAAAAAATGAAAAGATCTTACCGGATAGAATAAAATATTATTTGGAAATTACCGGATATTTAAATACCAATAAATCACAGTGAAAGGATTAGCCGATGTATCTGTCAAAATCTGATTATTTAATGGGGTTGGATTGCGTAAAGGCTCTATGGCTGAAGAAAAATCGCAAGGAAATAATGCCGGAGTATGATGAGGCAACTCTGGCCACATTTGATATCGGTAACCGGGTGCAGGATTTGGCTCGCGACTTTTATCCCGGTGGTATTATGGTTGAGGCAGAAACATGGGATGTGGAAAACGGCTCGATTTTAACCAAAGAATTAAGCAAAAAACATAATGTATTGCTTGAGGCGTTTGCCCAGTTATCGAACGGATGTTTCTGCCGGATTGATATTCTGGTTAAAAACGACGATGCATGGGATTTAATAGAGATAAAATCGGCAAGCTCGGTTAAAGACTATTATATTGACGATTTGGCTTTTCAAAAATATGTGTTTGAAAACGCCGGCTATCCGGTTAAACGTTGCAAAGTGTTGCACCTTAACAGCGACTATGTTCGCTACGGCGCGCTTGATGTTAAGCAATTATTTGCCGAAGATGATGTTACCGACGCCGTTTTGCAGAAAAAATCCGAAGTTGAGATGTATGTTAAAGGCATGTTATCATATCAAGCCATGCCGGATGAGCCGGAAATTCCGCTCCATTCAAGCTGTTCCGATTGTCCTTTTTACGGTTATTGCGGCAAGGATGTACCGCCGTATTCCATTTTTAATTTGCTTCGTGCCGATAAGGCAGATGCGTTTTATAACAGCACTCACTCGTGCGATATTAAAGATTTGCCGCTTGAATATTGCACAACCGATAAGCAACTGATAGACCGCGACTGCTTCTTAAACGATAAAATCCACGTTGAAAAAGAAAATATCAAGGAGTGGCTCAACAGCTTGGAGTATCCGCTGTATTATTTGGATTATGAAACGGTTATGCCGGCCATTCCGCTGTTTGATAACACATCGCCGTATTCGCAGGTTCCGTTTCAGTTTTCACTGCATATTCAAAAAACACCGGGCGGAGAATTGGAGCACATAGAGTTTTTGCATCAGGAACGCTCGGATCCGCGACGTGCTCTTGCCGAAGCACTGGTTAAAGGTTGCGGCAAAAAAGGCTCGGTTGTTGTATATAATCAACAATTTGAAAAAACGCGCAACAAAGAATTAGCCGCTTTGTTTCCGGATTTAAGCGCCGACATTTTAGCTATTAACGAACGTGTGGTCGATCAGTTAATACCGTTTAGAAACCGCTATTTATACAGCCCGAAACAAAACAGCTCGGCTTCGATTAAATACGTATTGCCGGCATTTTCGGACCTATCTTATAAAGGTATGAATATTGCCAACGGCGGCGATGCTATGAACAAATATCTAGCATTCCTAAACGGATCTCAATCCGAAGAAGAAAGTAAGCAAATGTTTGCCGATTTGCTCAAATATTGCGGACAAGACACCTACGCCATGGTGTTGTTGATGGACGTGTTGTATAAATGGGCTGACATAAAATAAAGGCTGATGCTACTTTATTTATTCAAAACACGAAGCGTGCACACATCCTTGAGGTCTTGAATTATATATGACCTTTTTTAATTTCGTAGCAATATAACCCCATAACAGTGCCAAGCATATAGCGGATGGCACGGATTTCCGTCACCGGTCAGAGCAATAACTTTATAGTTTGGCTTTAAGTCTTTTATTGTTTCAACAATGTTTTTAAAGCATGTTGTCAAATATTTTCTTTCTTCAATACAATTGCCGAAGGCAAGAAGAACATCTTTATTATTTTTGACTAGCTCACGGATATATTCGCAGTTTTTTTTCATTTCATTAGCATTAAA
>JAKSUO010000023.1 GCA_024408895.1 Alphaproteobacteria bacterium
TTCAATAAAACCGGAAATTACCGATAGCGGTGTTCTCAATTCGTGGCTTGCATTGGCGACAAAGTCAGATTGCATTTTTTCTAAACTTAAAGCTTTGCTGATATCATATAATGAGATGGTAGCTACCGAGCGTCCTTTTGAAAAGATTGGCAATTTTTTGATGTGAGCGTAAATACGTTTGTTGTCGTATTGAGGCGCTTGAAATACAAGGCTTTCGGACATACTTTGGTTTTTAAGAACTTTTTCTACTGACGATATGAAAATATTTGTTGTGAAAATTGCATCAATGTTCCGGCTTAAAATATCGTCACCGAGAAGCTGTCGTGCGGCCAGATTTGAACCTGTGATGTTTCCTTTGCTGTCCAACATTAATATCGGATCGGGCAGGGTGTCTAAAACGGCGGCATCAGACAATGTTTGTGCCTCCAACGTATCTGTTTTGGATATCCATAATTTATGCACGGAATTAATGGCTTCGGCGATGTCTTTGGTATCTTTCTCGGATAAATTAATGTCTTTTTGTTCGTTTTTAGCCAGAGAATAAATATACCTGCGCAAGCTCTGCAGTTCATAACTTATCGGTAATAATGAAAACATATTGAATATAATTGTGATGATATAACATAAACACGCCGACCATGGTGATAAAAAGTTGAACAAAGCCAAAGCGATAAAAAGAATGGCGGAAGGCAAAGACAAAACGATAACTCGTGTTGAAAATTGCGAATCGCGTTCCAGATCCAAGAGAGTTTTGATGTATTTTTTCATGTATTTAACCGTCAATAAATTGTATAAAGTGCTGGACTAAATCAATTCATATTGTATTATAGAATAAGTTTAAATAGGTTTAATTTTAAAAATGGTTGAGAAAAACGGTGTGCCGCCGGGAATGGCACAATATTTGGAAATAAAGGCTGAATATCCGGAATATTTGTTATTTTACCGGATGGGCGATTTTTATGAGCTGTTTTTTGAAGATGCGATAACAGCTTCTAAGGCACTTGATTTAACATTAACAAAACGCGGCAAAATTAACGGCGAGAATGTGCCGCTGTGCGGCGTGCCTTTTCATGCCTATGAAAGTTATTTGTGCCGACTTATTAAACAAGGATTTAAAGTTGCAATTTGCGAACAAATGGAAGATCCGGAAGAAGCGCGTAAACGAGGGTATAAATCCGTGGTCAAGAGGGAGGTTGTTCGCGTTGTTACGTCGGGAACGTTAACCGAAGATGCGCTGTTGGATGCCAAAAGAAATAATTATTTGCTTTGCATCAATAAATTGGCAGAGAGTTTGGGATTTGCGTGGGTTGATTTATCTACCGGTGTGTTTTACACCAAGGAAGTTAAATCAGATACCGATCGTGTTTTTCAAAATTTGTATGCCGAATTAGGGGTTTTGATGCCGAGCGAAATTTTGATTTCGGACAAGATGTTGCAAGAATCCCAATTGTTTGAACTTTTAAGCGAATATAAAGAAAAATTAACAGTTTTGCCTCAAGTTCGCTTTCATACTGCCAATTCTCATAAAAAAGTGGCGGATTTTTATGGCGTGCAGACTTTGGATTCTTTCGGCTCATTCAGTAAAACGGAAATTACTGCAGCCGGTGTGTTGTTGGATTATGTTGAAACCACTCAAAAAGGTAAAATGCCGCGTATAGATCGCCCGGTTAAGATATATGATGACGAATTTATGGAAATAGATGCGTCAACACGTCGCAATTTGGATTTAATTGAAGGAGCGGATAATTCAACTTTGATTTCTGTTATGGACCGAACCGTTACCGGCCCGGGCGGAAGAATGCTTAGAACACGCTTAACTTCACCGTTGTTGGATGTGGCGCAAATTAATAAACGTTTGGATGTTGTTGAGTTTTTTATCAATCACGGCAGTATACGGAAAAAAATCAGAGAACAACTGCGCAGATGTCCGGATATGGAACGATCTCTCGGCAGATTAAGTATAGGGCGCGGCGGTCCGCGAGATTTGGAAGCAATTTTGCGCACTATGCGCACTGTTCCTTTTGTTAAGAAAACTCTGGAAGAATTTGAAAAAGAAGATGTTGTTGATGTTATGCCGCAAGCTGTTGCCGATATTATTGCTAAGGCCGGTGAAAATTTTGAGCTGATCGGCATATTGGAAAAGGCTTTGTTTGACGGTGAATTGCCGGCATTAGCGCGTGACGGCGGGTTTATCGCCACCGGATATAGTCAGGAATTGGATGTGTTGCGCTCACTGAAAACAGAAGGCCAGAGCTTTTTGGCTCAGATGGAACAAAAATATACCGAGCAAACCGGCATTGATCATTTAAAGATAAAATACAATAATGTTATTGGATATTTTATTGAAATTCCGAGCAAAAATGCTACTCAGCTATTGAATGATCCTCAGTTTATTCACCGTCAATCGGTTTTAAATGCGGCGCGTTTTACCACAAAAGAGCTAACCGAATTGGAAAATAATATTCGCGGTGCCGATGATAAGGCTTTAGCAATGGAGTTATCTATCTATGATAGTCTGGTGCGCGATGTATTGTTGGCTGCCGATGATGTTATGCGTGTTTCAAATGCGCTGTCCGAGCTGGATATTGGCGCGGCATTGGCAGATTTGGCGATTGAATTTGACTATTGTCGCCCACAGTTGGATGATAGCTTGACTTTTGATATAACGGAGGGACGACATCCGGTTGTGGAAAATGCCCTTCGTTGCAAACAAAATAATGTATTTGTCGGTAATGATTGTCATGTTAATGTTGAAAATAACCGTATTTGGTTACTGACCGGTCCTAATATGGCAGGTAAATCAACATTTTTGCGACAAAACGCTTTGATTGCCGTTATGGCTCAGACAGGGTCTTATGTGCCGGCAAAATCGGCGCATATAGGCATAATTAATAAAGTGTTTTCACGCGTTGGCGCATCTGATGATTTGGCACGCGGACGCTCTACTTTTATGGTTGAAATGGTTGAAACGGCCGCTATCTTAAATCGGGCAGATGAGCGTTCATTTGTAATTTTAGATGAAATCGGCCGCGGTACAGCAACATTTGATGGTTTGTCAATTGCGTGGTCAGTTGTGGAATACTTGCATGAAGTTAATAAAAGTCGCGCTTTGTTTGCCACGCACTATCATGAATTGACAACCTTAGCAAAACAATTATCTGCTTTGTCACTACACTGTATGAAAGTGAAAGAATTTCAAGGACAGGTTGTTTTTATGCATGAAGTTGTAGATGGCGCAGCAGACAGATCATACGGTATTCATGTTGCAACGTTAGCCGGTTTGCCAAAGGTAGTTACCAAACGGGCAGAACAAGTTTTACAAAAGCTTGAAAAAGAAAATCAGAAACAAACTCCGACTAATTTGCAAAGTGAATTACCTCTGTTTTCTTTTGTACAGCAACAGGAAGAACACATTGAAACGCCGGTTGAAAAAATGCTGCGTTCAATAAATCCTGACGAGATGTCGGCGCGTGAGGCTTTGGATAAAATATATGAATTAAAGGAATTATCGGAGAAAAAATAATGGAAGCCGGAAAATACTTTTCACAATACAGTACCTTTATTGATTCCGTGACATCGGAAACGGCAAAAAATGATTTGCTTTTTCAAAAACATTTTGCCGATTTATCGGAAAAATTGCACGGTAATTACGCACGTTTGGATCATGCGATAACCGGTTTGACCGGCGAAGCCGGTGAAGTTGCGGATGTGTGGAAAAAAATAAAATATATGGGTATGGAATATGACGAAGAAGCCCGCGGTAAATTGATTAAAGAATTGGGCGATGTGTGTTGGTATCTGTTTTCTGTTGCCACGGCACTAGGAATTCCGATAGAACAAGTTATTGACGGTAATATAGAAAAAATCAAAGCGCGCCATCCGCACGGCTATTCTGCTCAATATATGAAAAATAAAAGAGAAGATTAATGGATAAAATTGTCGGTGTCTTGCTTACATTACCGTTTAATACGCCATTTGATTATAAAACAGACCGCAATGTGCAAATTGGGCAAATTGTTGAAGTTCCATTCGGAAAAGATAAGCAAATCGGTGTGGTAACAACTTTGAACGGTAGTTCAGGATTATCAGACAATAAAATTAAAGCAATAAGTCAATATTTTGATTTTTCACCTCTTTCCGAAAAAATGCTTCGGTTTATTGAGTGGGTGGCGCAATATAATATGGCACCGCTCGGCTCTGTGTTAAAAATGGTGTTGAGTGTTAAAACGGTTTTTGAACCATCACCGATGACTGTTTTATATAGTCTTTCCGGTAAGACGTTGGCGGAGGCGAAACTTAAAAATTCTGATGCCCGATGGCATGTGATGGATTTATTGAAACGTGCGCCATATACCCGTCAGGAAATAGCTCAAGGCGCAGGTGTCAGCCAAAGTGTAATAAAAACATTAATAGATTCCGGCGTATTACAACCCGTGTATGTTGAAAATAAGGCTGAATTTATGGAACCGGTCGGCGACTACGTTAAAGTTGAGTTGACCGAGGAACAAAAAACGGCGGCCGATTTTTTGTGCCGAAAAGTAGGTAACGGTTTTTCGGTAACGTTATTGGATGGTATTACCGGTTCGGGTAAAACGGAAGTTTATTTTGAAGCAGTTGCACAGGCTTTGCAAGATAATAAACAAGTGCTGATTTTAGTTCCGGAAATTTCATTGACAACCCAATGGTTGGAACGTTTTCAAAAGAGGTTTGGTGTTCGGCCGGCCAGTTGGCATTCCGGATTGGGAATAAAAGAACGTACAGATACATGGAAAGCAATTATGGAAGGACGTGTTAAAGTTGTTGTCGGTGCACGTTCGGCTTTGTTTTTGCCATATACAAATCTCGGGCTTATTGTCATAGATGAAAGTCATGATCATTCATTCAAACAGGAAGATGCAGTGAATTATCAAGGGCGGGATATGGCAATAGTTCGTGCAAAAATAGAGCATATACCGGTTATTTTATCAACTGCAACGCCTGATTTGGAAACATTAATTAATGTGGAAGAGGGAAAGTATGATTGCGTGAAATTGGCTAATCGGTATGCCAATGCGCGTTTGCCGGATATAAAAATCATTGATTTAAAAAAAGACAAGCCGCAAAAAGGTGGATGGGGTGTTTCGTGGTTAGCGCCGAGTTTGGTCAAGGCATTAGATGATAATTTGCAACGAGGTGAGCAGTCTGTGCTATTTTTAAATCGCCGAGGCTATGCGCCGCTTTTAATCTGTCGTGATTGCGGATATAGAATTCAATGTCCTAGTTGTAGCTCTTGGCTTACAGAGCATAAAAATTCGCAAAAACTGATGTGTCATCATTGCGGGTATGTTGATGATATTCCTGAAGTTTGTCCGCACTGTAAATCAAAAGACGGACTCACGGCTTGCGGTCCGGGGGTGGAACGTGTGGCAGAAGAAGTTTGTATGCGTTTTCCTCAGGCAAAAATTGATATTTTATCAAGTGATAATGCGGCATCTTTTAGTGCGATATCCAAGATTATAGCCAAAATGGATCGTAGAGAAACGGATATATTAATCGGAACTCAGATTATTGCCAAAGGACATCATTTTCCATATTTAACGCTTGTGGGAATTGTGGATGCCGATTTGGGGTTGATGAGTAGTGATTTGCGCGCTTCAGAGCAAACGTATCAACTGTTATCGCAAGTTTCGGGACGTGCCGGTCGTGCCGAAAAAAAAGGAGAAGTTTATGTGCAAACGCTTCATCCCGATAATAATGTTTTAAAAGCCCTTTTAACAAATGATAGGGAATGTTTTACGCAAGTTGAAAAAGAAAGTCGGCGGTTGTTGGGATATCCGCCATACGGAAAACTGGCAGCGGTTATTATTTCATCAATTAATCAGCAACAGGCGGCGCAAACGGCAAATTTATTCAGCCAAACAGCTCCCAAAACAGAATATATTACTGTTTTAGGGCCGGCTCCGGCACCTTTATATTTGCTGCGCGATAAATACAGATATCGCCTTATGTTGAAAACCTCCAGAAACATAAACATTCAAAAAGTTTTGAAAGAATGGTTGGATATGGTGAATGTTCCGAGTATTGTTAAGGTGGAAGTTGATATAGATCCGTATTCTTTTATGTAGTTGTCAGTGAGCGAGTAATAATGCGCTGAGCAGCCACAACAACGAAAACAGTGTAAACCAGTCAAATTTGATTACAATGTTGTTGTTACCTTTTATATCAATACAGCCTAGAATACCTCTTGTTTTAGAAATACAATCGTTTTCTTTTGGGAAGTTGTTGTCATTAACAGGAGATGCTTTCATAAGAAGCTCCTGAATACGAGATTCAATGTTCATTTTAATTGTCCGTACAGGTAAATTAATTAACTTTTTTCAATTCATCATAAATTTCAATAAAATCATCAACCTTTGATATTGCTTTATCCATAGATTCGTTACAAATCTTTGTATAAATTAATTTTATCAATTCTGCTTTATCATGAGCCGGCAGAGATGCTTTGCGGTTTGCAAGCCACGTTTCTATTTTTTCAATAATGAGGCTTAGTATATCCACATTAATAGAAGAAGCGGCGGAAGAAGTTAAACGTAAAGGCAAATCAGTTAGTTCCTGTTCATCAACACACAAAATCTGTGCAAGTTTATGGCGCTCAACTTCACCCAGACGTCGTGGGGAGCCGTTTTTAATAAATTGCTGGATGTATGCTATGTTTTTACCTATCGCTAATGATACCTGTGCATAATTAAGTCCGTGTTCATTAATCAATCGTGCAATTTTTTTTCTGATTTCTTCTGTGCTTTCCATTATAACTCTCCTTTGGGATACTATATAATATTAATCTTACAATGTAAAATGATAAATTTCATATTGACAATATAATATAATTCTTATATTTATCCGATTATGGAGGGTAAAATGAAAATAAAATATGTAATAGATAAGGCAGAAGCCAAGCGTAAAGGATATCATAAAAACAGCCGTGGAACGTATATTAATAAGTCGGTGTTGGATAAATATTACGAACAGGGATACCTCGATTTATCGGGAAGCGAATATTGCGCAGAGGATCGCAAACAAGCCGGAGAAAGATTGGCTCATGATTACTATTTATCTCATTATAATAGCTTAAAATCGCCGATTCTTGCTGTTAATATAATTCCTACGACCGGCGAATCCGGAATGGATGTCGCAATGTTTTTCCGAGAACGCTATATTAATGCTTTAAGACACGTTCCGTATGAGTTTTGGCCGGTTGTGAGATTGGTTTGCATTGAAGATAAAGAATTAAAAGGTGATGATGAGTGTGAAAAGAAAACTCTAAGAAGTAAAAATTCAATTTTTTATAAAAAAATGTTGCTAAACCTAGGATTAGACAGGCTTTTTAAATTTTATTCAAAAAAAATTGAAAAAAGTTCTTGACTTTTGGTTACTTGTGTGATAATAAAAATATTATAGTGAGAAAGTGTGATAATAAAAATAATATTGAGAGGCTGGAATTACAGCCTCTTTTTTTGTAGAAAGGAGTTATAATGCTGAAAGCTGTAGCAGACCGAATTATTGTGAAGTTGGATGAAACGGCGCAATCTGCGCTGATTATGCCTAATGTGGAATTTAATACACGTAACAGCGGCGTAGTATTAAGCGTGGGCGAAAAGGTGACCTTGGTTAATCCCGGAGACCACGTTGTTTTTCATTTGTTTGACGAACTGCCGCTTCCGGATGAAGGTGTTGTTGTTATTCGGGAGAAAAGTTTGTTGGGGGTTTATGCGGAATAATTTTTCTATAAGGAGATATATATGCAAAAAAATACAGAAAATCGCAAAGATTTGCGAGATGAGTGGCAGAATAAAATTGCCGCTTCCGAAAAAAAATATGCCGACTATTACAACTTAATACATGAAATACGAGAGTATTATCGTAATGACAGGCGAAAAAACAAACAAAACATTTTTTGGGCTTCAGTGGAAACGTTGAAGCCTTTTTTATACTTCAAACAACCATTACCATTTATTGTGCGTCGCAATAAAACGTCGGATGAAGTGGAATCATTGGCCGCCAAAATTTTGGAGCGGGCTCTGATTTGGAATATGAAACAATTTGATTTTGACAGTGTCATAAAATATGCCCGAAACGATTTCTTGCTTTCGGGTATGGGAATATTGTGGGAGCAATATGTTCCGTCATTTCGTTATATTGGGAACGATATGATAAAAAGCGGAGAAGAAGTTGATACTGTTTATATCAGCCCGCTTAATTTTATTGCCGACAGCGAAGACGTTAACGTATGGGAAGATGTTGAATGGGTTGCTCGTAAAACGTATTTAAATCTGAATGATGTGGCCGAACAATTTAATCCGGAAGTTGCCGATTATTTGCGAACATCATTTGGGGATTCGCACAGTGCAACCGTGTATGAAATATGGGATAAGCCTACACATTCTGTATATTATTTATGTCCGGAATATCCGTATGATTTTCTTGATGTTTATGAAGATACCTTGCATTTAAGCGGCTTTTTTCCGTGTCCGAAGCCGATTATGGCAACTATGACAAATGACGGTATTATTCCGGTTCCTGATTATTGTGAGATAAAAAGTCTATTAGACGAGCTTGATGGTGTAAACAATCGTATGCGGCTTACAATGCAGGCCTTAAAGGTTTCCGGTTGTTACGACAACAGTTTTCCTGAGCTGGCAAATATTTTGGATAAGGACGTGACTTTAATTTCGTTATCTGATTTTGATAAGCTCAAAGATGCCGGCGGATTGCGGGGTATTATAGAATTTGCGCCGATAGAACAGTATGTTAATGCGTTGCGCGCCTTGGCTGAAAGACGGCAAGTTTTAATATCTTCAATTTATGAAGTTACCGGTGTCAGCGATATTATGCGCGGTTCTTCTCAAGCAAGCGAAACAGCAACAGCCGTAACGCAAAAAACAAATTTCGGAACATTGCGTAATCAAGACAGGCAAAATGATATGCAACGTTTCTTGAAAGACTTGTTGTGTACTAAAGCCGAAATTATTTGTGAGCAATTTTCACCGGAATTTTTGATAAGTTTTCTGAATATGGACGAACGCAAAAATATGCCGATGGTTGTTGCTGCCGTTAAATTGCTGAAAACCGAAAAACTGCGTGATATGATAATTGATTTAGAAACTGACGGTTGCTACAATCAGGAAAAAGAAGAAGCAACAATTTTAAAAGTTTTGAGCAATATCAATGAGATGATAAATTATGCTTTCGCAATTGTTTCCAAACAGCCGGCGTTATTACCCTTATATAAGCGAATGATTGAAAGTGCAGTGGCGACTATGCCGAATGCACGACAATTTGATGCCGTTATGGAGGAGGCGTTTATTAAAATATCCGCCGAATTAAATGCGCCGGATGCGCCGCAAACAACGCCGAATAATGAAATGGTTGAAATTCAAAAGCAAAAAAATGCTCAAGATTATGCCATCAAAAAAGAACAAAACGAAATTAAACGCGAGGAGCTGAATTTGAAAAAAGCCGTCGCAATTGCAGATAACAACTAGAATAGGAGTAAAAATAATGCCTTTTGATTCACAAGGAAACTTTACCAGAGTTCATAACTGGGAAGAAGACAGAGAAAATGACATTGAAATCATTTCATCTCGTCATGACGAAGAAGATGATAATTTTGCACAAGGCTTAAGCCAATGTATGTTGCGAGACGGCAATTCGCCTATGCAAAATAATTTAAATATGGGAAATTTCCAAGTTAATAACGTGGCAAACGGAACGGCTTTAACCGATGCGGTTAATAAAGGACAGCTTAGCGGTGTTGATAATAGCTGTGTGCATAAAACCGGCAATGAAACAATATCCGGTAATAAAACATTGACGGGTTCAACATCAATTACAACGGCAACCATGACAACCGCAACCGTAACAACCACCTTAAATATACCGGGGGGCAAAATATGGATTGCCTGATTGAGAGGTGATACCAAAAATGTGGAGATAGATAATGAGTATATTAACAAAGAAATTACACATCACAAATACTGGCGGTTCGGAAGAAACCGCCAATATTTATACAACAACGAGCGAATGTCCCGAGCCTAATTTAAAGGTTAAAGTTGATGAAACTAACGGCTATGTGAAACTCGGCAGCACAACAAGTCCGTTTGCTACTAAAGGACGGGTGTATCGCACGAGTGATAATACGACGTATGCGATATTAAAACAACATACTGTATCTGATTTTCCGGTTTCGTGGGGAAAATTTACCGGTTTTAAGTGCGCTCTGACTATGAATAAGGACTACAATACTTATCAATACGGGTGGTCATTGCATTTTCAAAACGGGACTTTGCCTATTCCGGTTGGTTATAGTGCAACCGGTTCAAGTGTTACTTGGGATGCGGATAATTACGAAGAAACGACTTTAAGCAGTTTAAATTCGGCAATTTATGCAGGCGGTAATGTCAATAAATGGGTCAATGCCCAAGCTTTTGAGCAGGACGGATATTTAATCTGGTGGGACAGTAATAATCAAGGAGTAGCGATTATTAGCAAAAGGACGGCAATGAGCTGGGGTTGGCCGAATGAAAGTGTTGAAACAACTGACTTTACGGCAAGTGTTTCCGATGGTGTTTTAATCATCAAAAAGAACGGTTCAACGTTCAAAACTTTTAATGTTTATGTTTAGAGGAGAGTGAAAAATGAGTGGGACAATTCAAAATAATTTAATTACGGTGCGTCAAGGCGACAGTTTCGCCATTAATATTTGTGTGCGTAAGGCTTGTAAACCGGTTGATTTAACCGGTGCAACGCTTTTGATGCAGGTTAAAGATGCCGGCGGTAATGTCATGTTTGCCGTTAATGGTACGGCAGTTGATGTGGTGCATGGCAAAATGGCTTTGCTTTTAACACCGAGCGAAACCAATATTGCTGTCGGTGATTATGTTACCGATATTCAATTAACCGGTGCTGATGGTTCGGTTAATACCATTTTTCCGGCCAATGTAAATGCTGTCGCAACATTTAGGGTAACACCGCAAGTTACGGAGGGATAATATGCAAATTGAAGTAGAAAATTCAGAGTATGCCGTTGAATTTACTGCTGTTAATATGGATGTTGCGGTAACATCAAGCGTTCCGTTGGAAATAAATATCGCTAATGCGGTGCGCGTTGATGTTGGCGAGGTGGTTCAGTATATTAAATCGGGTGAAACAGAAATCAATAATTATGTTAATTCAACGGTAAAGCCGAACATTGACGCTTATATTGATTTAGCAAAAGATTGGGCAGACAAAACTGACGGCACGGTTGATGGAGTTGAATACAGTGCAAAATATTATGCCAACAAGGCGGAAACCATAATCGGAAGTTTGGCACCCGTGGCGACAACTGGTGATTATAACGATTTGAGTAATAAACCCAGTATTCCGACAGTGCCAACAAAAACATCAGATTTAACAAACGATAGTGGGTTTGTAACCTCAAGCGCATTGACGGATTATGCAACGCAAACGTGGGTTGAGAATAAAGGTTATATAACGGGTATTACGTCCGGCAATGTAACAACGGCTTTGGGATATACGCCGGCAGACGATACCGCAGTTGTGCATACATCTGGCAATGAAACAATAGATGGTATTAAAACATTTACGAGTAGTTTAACAAAAAAAGCTAACTCAGTTACCAAAGGAACAAACCCGTCAAGTGCTCAATATTGGCAATTATCATTTACTGACAAAAATGGTTCAGGCGTAAACAATCGCATAGGTCTCGTAGAAACAAAACTAGATACAAACGGCAATGTTGAAACTGCGATGAGTGCTTATAAAAACACCAACGGGTCAGCTGATTTAGCTAGAATATATGTGGTATATACTCAAAGTGGGGAAAAATATACTTATGCTCCGGCAAGTGATGTAGTTAATTCAATAGTTACCACAAGCGCAATTAACAAAGCTAAAAATGGATATGTTAAATTGGGTAATGGAATAATAATTCAATGGGGAATGTTATCCGCAACAAATAGTTCTTTAACATTCCCAACGGCTTTTAGTAATACAAATTATTCAATAAATATATTTGCTTTGTCTAATTCTCAAAATACTGAATCAACGAACCACTCAATGGCAGCAAGTAAAACAACAACAGGTATATCTTGGATAAGAATGGGACAATACGCAAATGCAGGACATACCGATAACCAATATACACATAATTGGATAGCTATAGGATATTAAGGAGACAACAATGTTTGAGAATTGGAAAATATTAAAAACGGAACTTGATGAAAAAAGAGATGAGTATTCACAAGTTGCTAAATGGTGCAATGAAAACGG
>JAKSUO010000024.1 GCA_024408895.1 Alphaproteobacteria bacterium
GATTGCCGTTATTTAACGGGCGTATTTGGTATTCTGCACCGCAACGCGGGGATGTTGTCGTATTTAAATTTCCAAAGAACACACACACGGATTTTATTAAGCGTATTATAGGGTTGCCGGGAGATACCGTGCAAATGAAGGAAGGACGTTTATATATTAACGGAGAAAAAGTTGAACGTGAGGAAAACGGACGCTATATCATAGATGAGTATCTTTCAATTCCGGAATTTTATCATAAATACACCGAAATGTTGCCGAATGGTATAAGCCATCAAATTTTGGAATTGTCCGATGATGAGCGTATTGTTGATAATACGGATGAGTTTGTTGTGCCGGAAGGAGCATATTTTGTGATGGGAGATAACAGAGATCGTTCGGATGACAGTAGAATCAGTGTCGGTTTCGTGCCGTTGGAAAATCTTGTCGGCAAGGCGAGATTTATTTTCTTTTCGCATGATGACAGCGGTTCTATTTTTAAACCGTGGACATGGTTTCATGCCATTCGTTGGCGACGTTTTTTCAGAGGTATTCATTAATAAATG
Source organism: Alphaproteobacteria bacterium (assembly GCA_024408895.1). Taxonomy (GTDB): domain Bacteria; phylum Pseudomonadota; class Alphaproteobacteria; order RF32; family CAG-239; genus RUG410. The sequence goes on from JAKSUO010000024.1 coordinate 543, forward strand.
GAAATTTTGCAAAAACATCTTAATTATAAGTTCAAAAATATCAAATTGTTGCAACAGGCTTTGACGCATAGCAGTGTTACCGGAAACGAACGCTACAATTATGAGCGTTTGGAATTTTTGGGCGACAGAGTTTTGGGTATGACGATGGCTCACTTGTTGTATAATATGTTTCCAAATGACCGCGAAGGTGTGTTGGCTCAACGTTATGTGCAATTAGTGCGCGCCGAAACGGTTGCCGCTGTTGTAAAAAAGCTGCATATTGATGAATATATCAATGTCAAAGATGAGGAAATAAAGCAAGGTGTTAATGTACTTTGTGATGTCGGCGAAGCGATTATCGGCGCAATTTATATTGATTCCGATATAGAACAAGCTATTCATTTTGTGGAAACAAATTGGCGCGATATGATAGATAAAAAAGGCGGTTCGGAAAAAGATGCCAAGACACAACTGCAAGAAAAATTGCACAGCGTAAAACTGCCAGTGCCGGTTTATGAAGTGGTGTCTAAAGATGGTAGCGAGCATGAACCGATGTTCACTATTAAAGTGTCATTAAATGATGGGCAATTCGCACTCGGTTGCGGAAAAAATAAAAAAACAGCCGAACAGCAGGCAGCGGCAAAATTATTGGAACAAATGGAGCAGGAATAATGATGAAAACTAAATGCGGTTTTGTGGCTCTTATCGGTGCTCCAAATGCCGGAAAATCAACAATTACCAATAATTTTGTGGGGTCAAAAGTTTCTATTGTGTCGCCGAAAGCGCAGACAACGCGTACAACGATTAAGGGGATTGGAATTTATGGAAATACACAAATTATCTTTCTTGATACACCGGGGATTTTTGTGCCGAAAAGACGTTTAGACAGAGCGATGGTCGCTTCGGCATGGCACGGTTTCGGCGATGCCGATATCAATGTTTTGGTGGTGGATGCCAAACGCGGAATGAACGAGGAAACGTCTGCAATTATTGATGAATTGATTAAGCGTGATGCACATGCTGTTTTGGCATTTAATAAAATTGATTTGATGGACGAAGAAGAACTTTCGCGCTTAAAGGAAGAATTTGAAAATTTGTTCAATTTTGATGCGGTGTTTATGTTTTCCGCTCAATCCGGTGACCATATTACCGATTTTTATGAGTATTTGGCTGAAAATCTGCCGGATAGTCCATGGTATTATCCAGAGGATCAGATGTCGGATATGCCGCTTAGGATGTTGGCGGCCGAAATTGTGCGTGAAAAACTGTTTTTGAATTTAAGACAAGAATTGCCTTATGTTTTAACGGTGGAACCGGAACTATGGGAACATAAAGATGACGGCTCTATTCGGGCGGAAATGACAATCTATGTAACTCGTGACGGGCATAAATCCATTATTTTGGGACGTAATGGTTCTATGATTAAAAAAATAGGGCAGAGTGCGCGCGAAGAACTTGAAGAACTTTTAGAGGAACGTATTCATCTGTTTTTATATGTAAAAGTGCGTGAAAATTGGGAAGAAGATCCGTCGCATTATAGTGATTGGGGACTGAATTTTAAGTCATAAAAAATTTATTGGCACAAAAAAAATCCCGCCGGATTGTCAGCGGGATTTTTTTGTTATGACTACTGATTATTTTACAGCATCTTTCAAAGCTTTACCGGCTTTAAAGCGCGGAGCTTTAGAAGCGGCAATTTTAATTTCTTTGCCGGTAGCAGGGTTGCGACCTTTGCGAGCAGCACGTTTAATAACATCAAAAGAACCGAAACCGGTAATTTGAATGGCAACGCCTTTTTTCAAAGACTTAGAAATAACAGCAATTGCTGCATTAATAACTTGTGCGGTAGCAACTTTAGATGCCTTAGCTTCATTAGCAACTGCATCAACGAATTCAGTTTTGTTCATTTTATTCCCTTTCATTATAATCAGAGTTATATCAAGGCATCTACGCCTCTCACTGGTTATATTCAGCATAAAATTTATAAGAGTCAAATAAAAATCGCTGTTATACAACAAAAAACAGCATTTTTTTGTGCGAAAATCATAAAAATCGTGATTTTTATTTCGTAAAATAGAGGTAAGACGAGAAAAAAAGCCCAGAAAGGCGCTGAAATCTGTTTTGGGGCCGAATCTATGCGAATCTGCAGATTCCTTTTAAACGGATGATTCTTTTTTGTTTGACAATACAATTTTTTTTGTACTAAAATATGATTAAATACTTATTATTAATACAAAAATCTTATTTTTATGGCTATACTTAATTTATACAAATCATCCGGTTTACCGCGTGAAATGTGCATGATTTATTGCAAGGCGCAAGCGAATCTGTATCTGGAATGTACAAACGCAACACTTGTGCGCTTGGTTACAAGTTCAAAACATGAACATATCGCTTGGTATGATCCGGCGGTGGGTAAAAATCCTTCGGGAGAACTCGCTTTTACAAGAGCATTTGTGGAAGTATCCGCATATTTTGTCGGTGATTCCTATGAAATTGTGGATATTCAACCGATTGTCGCGGACAAAGATATGTTCTTTGTTAACGGTGATTTATATTTCCTTCATCGTCAAAAGAACGGGGATGAAGTGATTAGAAAAATCACTATATATAGTCGGCAAGAAATGGTTGAAACTTTAAATTCTTATACCGATGAGGAAAATGAAGTTTGGCAAGCTATCTATCTGGTCCATTGTTACTTAATAAAAAATAATGGGTTGGAATATGCTTTTACGGCTTGGGGAATGGCGTCTGAAGATACGTGCAGCTATTTGCCTGTTTTTCATAAAGACTATCATTTCATGGAAGAATATGAGATTGGAAACTTTGAAAAAAAACAAGTGCAAGTTGGGGAATCCTTTAAGGCACATGGCTATTTCTATAAAGTTTTGGAAGATGCCGAAGGAAAGCTTTGTTTGGATCAGAGTAAGTCAATTTTTACTTTGTATCATGGTACTAAAATAGGTGATAAAGGGACTAAGATGCGGAAAAATCCGCTGATTATTTCTTTTAGCGGCTTTGCAAGAAAAATTGATGGATAGCTATCCATCAATTTTTTTTGCTTATAGAATTTTTATCAATTATTTATTTAAGATATTGTATAAAGATATATTGACAAGCTATGGATATGTTTGTATATTGGCGCTTGTGTTATAACATTTTGAGGTTAGATTACAATATTAATGAGTTCTATGTCATCTTATATAATCAACTTATTGTTGGTTTTTTTTCTTGTTTTTTGCAATGCATTTTTTGTTGTTTCTGAATTTTCCATCGTTAAAATCCGCCGCACAAAGCTGGAAGAGCTGGCGCAATCGGGTAATGCTAAAGCTAAAATCGCACTGGATATCAGCGAGCATTTGAACACATATTTAAGTGCTACTCAGCTCGGTATTACTTTGGCTTCTTTGGGGTTAGGATGGCTCGGCGAACCAGCTGTTTCGCGCTTGTTGGAAAATTTGTTGTCCGGTTTTTTTGAAATTAATAAAGTGTTGCTGCATTCTATCAGTTTTGGTGTGGCCTTTACGTTCATTACACTGTTGCACGTTGTCTTAGGAGAATTGGTGCCGAAGTCTATGGCAATTCAAGATACTGAGCGCTATGCAATGATGGTTGCAAAACCTTTGTATGCTTTTAATAAAATTTGTACGCCGATTATTTGGTGCTTTGATCATGTTTCAATGGCAATTTTGAAAATGATGCATATAGAACAGGCAGATGAAAACGAAGACGCACATTCCGAAGAAGAAATTAAATTGATTATTGACGCATCGCAAAAGGGTGGCGTGATTGACGATACTGAAAGCGAAATTATCCAGAATGCCATCAATTTTTCTGAAATATGCGCACATGAAATTATGATTCCGCGGCAAGATATTAAGTGTATTTATCAAGATGATGATTTTGATGATGTGATGAAATTTGTTAAGGAAAATAAACATACGCGTTTCCCGTTGTGCGCCGAAGATAAAGACCATGTTTTGGGTATGATTCATATTCGTGATTTGTTGGAACGTGCCGATGAACCGCATAAGGATTTTTTGAAGCGTATTGTGCGTAAGATTATGTTTGTGCCGGAAAATAAATCTATTTCCGAGATCTTGCACGAGATGATGCGGACGCGCCGACACTTAGCTATTGTGGTAGATGAATATGGCGGAACAGCCGGCTTGCTGACAATGGAAGATATTTTGGAAGAACTGGTTGGCGAAATTCAAGATGAACATGATGAAGTGGTGGAAGAACCTGTCTTGAAAATTGATGAAAAAACGTATGAGTTTGACGGTTTATATTTGGTTGAAGACGCTTATGATACGATGAATTTGCATTACCACGAATTGGAAGAAAGTACAATCGGCGGCTATGTGTTCAATATGCTGGGGCATGAGCCGAGTGTCGGCGATAAGGCATCGGACGATTGTTGTGAATATGAAGTTTTGCAGGTTGACAATATGCGTATTACGAGAGTGAAGGCTGTTGTTACGGCTTGTGATATGCCGGAACCTGCTGTCAACGAATAAGGTTTTTTAATGATTGTTCACCCGTCGGTATAATCGGCGGGTTATTTTTTTTGTTAAAACAAATATATATAAATACGGTATTATAATACCACATAGATAATATGTTGAAAATTTTATATTTTTTGTGTTGACAAGATACTTTTTTTATGTATATTGAACCCGAATTAAACAACATTTTTTATGAGAAAGAGATAAAAATGATTTCTACACACACAACAAAGCCTGCTGACATTGAAAGAAAATGGTATGTCGTAGATGCCAGCGGTGTCGTTTTAGGCCGTCTTTCCGCAGAAATTGCTAAGATTTTACGCGGCAAGAATAAGCCTTATTTTACCCCGAATTTGGACTGCGGCGATTATGTCGTTGTTATTAATGCTGAAAAAGTTAAATTGACCGGTAAAAAGTTAATGAACAAACATTATTACAAACACACCGGCTATATCGGCAGTGTTAAAGATACAACAGCAGGCAGAATCTTGAGCAGTCGTTTCCCTGAAAGAGTTATTCAGAAGTCTGTTGAAAGAATGATTTCGCGTAACTCTTTAGGTCGTCAGATGATGACAAAATTAAAAGTTTATGCCGGTGAAAATCACCCGCATACGGCGCAAAATCCGATTGTTTTGGATATTGCTTCTCAAAACCCTAAAAATAAAAGGAGTGCTCTGTAATGGCTAAAAAAATAGAATCTTTGAAAGATATTAAATCTGCGACTGTTGCCGCTGAGGCTGAGACAAAGACTCCGCGTAAGGCAAATAAAGATAAGCAAGGTCGTTCCTATGCTACCGGCAAAAGAAAAGATGCTGTTGCTCGCGTTTGGGTTATGCCTGGTAAAGGTAATATCACTGTTAACAGTAAAACGGTTGACGAGTATTTTGCTCGTCCGGTTTTAAAAATGGTTATTAATCAGCCGTTTGTTGTTGCTAATCGCGAAAATGAATTTGACGTGGTTTGCACTGTAAAAGGCGGTGGTTTGTCCGGTCAGGCCGGCGCTATTCGTCACGGCATTTCTAAGGCGTTAAACGAATATGAGCCGGAATTGAGAACTGTTTTGAAACAAGCCGGTTTATTAACACGCGATGCTCGTGTTGTTGAACGTAAAAAATACGGTAAGGCGAAAGCTCGTCGTTCTTATCAGTTCTCTAAGCGTTAGTTTTTCGCGCGAAGATGCAAATATCTATGGGGGTTGCAGAAAATGCAATCCCTTTTTTGTATCGGCTTTTAATATATTATGTTTGATGTGGAAATATTTTTTATATAAACACTTCGTATTTCTTTTATTTGAAAAATCTTTTTGCGGGGATGCAGGTTACGTTATGGCTTTCTCTGGTGCCTTTATTTGGCGATTTTACGCCATTTGCTAACGTTTTTATTGTGCTCGGCCAAGGTGCGGGCAAAATTGTGTCCGCCGTTGCCTGAAGCCACAAAATACAAATAAGGCGTTTTGTCCGGATGTGCAACAGCCATAATTGCCGCCTTGCCCGGATTGCATATCGGCGAAGGGGGCAGACCGGAATATTTATAGGTGTTGTACGGGCTGTCAATTTCTAAATCGCGCCGTAATAAAGGGCGTTTCAGCTCTGTTTTGCCGAGCGTTAAGGCATAGATGACCGTAGGATCTGTTTGCAACAGCATTCCTTGACGCAGGCGGTTAATAAAAACGGAAGCAACTCGTGGCCGTTCAAATGCTACACCGGTTTCTTTTTCAACGATAGATGCCAAAATCAGCATTTCTTGTTTGTTTTTAAGTGGTAAATCGGCATCACGTTCGTTCCATGCCATATCAAGAGTTTTTATCATAGCCTGTTTAGCTTGATTGATAATTTTTTGCCGACTATCTCCGCGTGAAAATGTGTATGTTTCCGGCAAAATTTCACCGTCAGCAAAATCGGGAATATCATCTTCCAAAAATTCATTATTTAGCAGAGTTTCTGCTGCTTGTGCCGATAAAATTCCTTCCGGAAACGTGATTTTGCGCATATAAACTTTGCCGCTTGTCAAAGTATCGGCCAAATCTTTGAAAGAAACATCCTTATCAATCAGATATTCTCCGGCTTTAATCTTTGGATAGATTTTGTTGATTTTGGCGTATAAAATAAAATATGCCGTGTTGCTTATAAGCTTTTCGCGGTGCAAATTTTCAGCAATAGTCTTTAGGGAATCGCCGCTGTTTACCTGTATGAGAAGCGGCTCGGTTATATGTTGTTTTTGGCTGATAATTTGCGTGGCATAAAAAAACAAAAAAACTGCTGTCCCCAATCCCAAAAGAAACAGAAACAACAGTTTTTTCATAACGAACCTCAATCAGTTTTCATATTTTTTGAAGACAACAGACGAGTTTGTGCCGCCAAAGCCAAACGAGTTGGACATTGCTGCCTTAATTACTCTCTTTTTTGGTTTTAACGGAACCAAATCTAAGTCTTTGACCTCGTCATCCGGATTTTCCAAATTCAAAGTTGGCGGACAGGTTTGTTGTTGAATGGCTTTGATGGTGTAAACGGCTTCAACCGCACCGGCAGCACCCAAAAGGTGTCCGATGGCCGACTTCGTGGATGATATGGATATTGAACCGACTTTGTTACCAAACAAACGACGAATAGCATGCACTTCGCCGATATCGCCAAGCGGCGTAGATGTGCCGTGTGCATTGATGTAGTTGATGTCGTCAAGTTCAACACCTTGATTTTTGGCATGGTCTGTCGCCATTTTCATGGCACGATATGCACCATCCCCATCCGGACATGGTGCTGTAATGTGGTAGGCATCGCCACTCATACCATAACCGACAAGTTCTGCGTATATGTGAGCGCCGCGGGCTTTAGCGTGTTCCAATTCTTCCAAAACAACAGCTCCTGCGCCTTCGCCCATTACAAAACCGCTCCGATTTTTATCCCACGGGCGGGAAGCTTTTTCCGGCGTATCGTTAAATTCTGCCGTAATGGCTTTCATGCGTGCAAATCCTGATAAGCCTAAGTCGTTAACGGCAGATTCCGCACCGCCGGCAATCATGACGTCGGCATCACCCATGGTTATAATGCGTGCCGCTTCGCCAATGGCGTGGGTTCCGGTGGAACAGGCGGTTACGCAAGCGTGATTAGGACCTCGTAAGGCGTGGTCAATGGAAACTGTACCGGAAATTAAATTAATCAGGCAAGAGGGGATAAAAAACGGCGAAATACGTTTAATGCCGAATTCATTGAATGAAAGTGAAGTATCATAGATGTTGTTCAAACCACCGATGCCTGATCCCATCATCACACCGGCGCGGCATTGTTCTTCTTCGCTTAATTCTTTAGGTTCATACTCTGCATCTTTCAAGGCATCATTAGCGGCGGCAATCCCGTATAAAATGAATCTATCGGCCTTTTTTTGATCTTTCGGAGCCATAACAGTATCCGGGTTAAATTCATGTTCGCCTTCGCCGAATGGCACTTGTCCGGCAATCAGCACCGGAATATCTTTTAAATCAATGCCTTCAATACGACGAATGGCGGATTTTCCTGCCATAAGACATTCCCAGTTATAGTCAACCCCACGACCAAACGGCGATACAATGCCGAGTCCGGTAATGACAACTCTTCTCATGCAAAACCTCTTTTCTGTTTATTAAAAAAACTCGCTGTTATTAACTAAAGCGAGTTTAATTAGATAAAGTCTTACGACTTACGCATTCTTGGAAAGATAGTCAATAGCATCTTTCACAGTCAAGATTTTTTCAGCAGCCTTGTCAGGGATTTCGCAACCGAATTCTCCTTCAAAAGCCATAACCAACTCAACTGTATCCAAGCTATCGGCACCTAAATCATCAATGAAGCTGGCTGATTCAACCACTTTTGCCTCATCAACACCTAAATGCTTAGCGACAATTTTTTTTACGCGTTCTGCGGTATCATTAGACATGTAATTAACCTCATATAATTAAAACAAATTTTTCAGACGTTAACGCCTGTGGTATAGTCATTAGCACAATTTTATCTCATTTGACAAGCATTATTTTCATTTTGCTCTAAATATTTTGTATATATTTGAAAAAAATGTCGTATTTTCATTACCTTACGAACTTCGTAAAAGTGCATAAAAATGATTGTTTTTGCAATAATTTACACTAAATATTTGTATAAACAGATTGCGAAAGGAAAACTAAAATGAAAATCGGTATCATCGGGAGCGGATTTGTCGGCAGTGCAGCGGCTTTTGCACTGGTATGGCGCGGGGTGGCGCACGAATTGGTGTTGGTTGATATCAATCGGGAAAAAGCCAAAGCGGAAGCGTTAGATATTTCACATGCGTTGCCGTTTGCCTCATATTGTAATATTTGGGCCGGAGATTATGCAGATTTGGAAGGAGCTGATGTAATTATTGTAACCGCCGGTGTGAATCAAAAACCGGGGGAAACACGGGAGGATTTATTGGCGCGTAATCAAGATGTGTTTAAACAAATAGCGGCGCAGATTATTCAATATGCTGCCGATGCGGTAATTTTGATTGCCTCCAATCCGGTTGACGTGATGACGGCATATATAATAAAAGAATCTAAGTTATCACCGCATCGGGTTTTCGGTACAGGCACGATTTTGGATACGGCGCGGTTTCGCACATTGTTGGCACAACATCTGCATTTGGCACCGCAATCGGTTCATGCTCACGTTATAGGGGAACATGGGGATAGTGAAGTGTTGATTTGGTCGTCGGCTAAGGTTGGCACAGTGTCTGTTGATGAGTTCGCAAAAATGACGGGCCGTACTCTGACAACAGATGATAAAAATTATATTGATGATAATGTCCGAAATTCCGCTTACCACATTATAGAAGGAAAAGGTGCGACATATTACGGAATTGCCGGTGGTATTACCCGTATTTGTGAAGCAATTAAAAATAACGAAAATGCAATTTTAAATGTGACATCGTTGCAAGAATCAATTGGTTCGGTTAAAGATGTTTGTCTGTCATTGCCGACGATTATTAACCGTAACGGTATTAGGCAAGTTCTTTATCCGCCAATTTCCGAAAACGAGAGAAAGTTGTTAATTAAAAGCGCCGAAAAAATAAAATTTCTCAGTTCATAGCCACATCTTGGAAAAGCACTGTTTGTAAACTTTATAAAAAAGGTTGCATTGCGGTATTTTATCTCGTATATTCGCCAACAAGAGGTGAAAATGGTTCGGGTAATTACATTCGGATGCCGCATTAATGCTTATGAATCCGAAGTCATAAAAGAAAAATTGCGTGCGTATGATAACTTGATTGTTGTTAATACTTGCGCCGTGACAGGTGAGGCAGAACGCCAGTGTCGTCAAACCATTCGCAAATTAAAACGTGAGCAACCGACAGCCGATATTATCGTGACCGGTTGTTCGGCGCAGATTAATGCCGACAAATTAGCACAAATGCCGGAAGTTTCTTTGGTGCTGGGTAATAAAGAAAAAAGAGAAATTGAAAAGTATGTAACGCAGATTTATCAAAATAAACAATGTGTCAGCGATATTTTTCAAGATGATGATTGCGGCGATTATATCATTACCGGTTTTGAAAGTCGGCAGAAAGCGTTTGTACAGGTTCAGCAGGGTTGTGATCATCGTTGCACTTATTGCATTGTTCCTTATGCCAGAGGAAAAAATCGCAGTGTGCCAAAAGAGCAGGTTGTTAAACAAATTCAAAAATTGTTATCTGCCGGTTTTGATGAAATTTGTTTGACCGGTATTGATCTTTGTTCGTATAAGCCGTCTTTTTGCGGACTTGTGCGCTACATTTTGGAACAAATACCGGCATTGCCGCGCTTGAATTTCGGCTCATTGGATCCGGCAATGTTGGATGATGAATTTGTGCAAATTTTAGCGGATTATTCCAATGTTGGTTCTTTTTTCCATTTTTCAATACAATCGGGGGATAATCAGGTTTTGAAAAAAATGGGACGCCGACATTCTCGTGAAAAAGTGATTGATATTTGCCGCAAAATTCGTGCGGTGCGTCCTAATGCCAAATTCGGTGCCGACTTTATTTGCGGCTTTCCGAGTGAAAACGAATCTGCTTTTGAAAATACCTGTAAATTAGTGTCGGAAGCCGGATTGAATAAATTGCACGTTTTTCCATATTCCGAACGAAAAGGAACACCCGCAGCCGAATGGCCGCAATTACCAATGGAAGAACGTCGGCGCCGTGCATCTGTGTTAAGAAATTTAAGTGAGGAATGATATGAGTTTTTGGGAAAAATTAGGTTTGGGGCTGAAAAATACATCGGCTAAAATCACAACCGGAATCAGCGATATTTTTACAAAGAAAAAATTGGATGCCGCAACATTGGAAGAATTGGAAGAGTTGTTGCTTACCGCAGATTTAGGGGTGCAGGCTTCCGCAAAAATTATGCAAAATTTTGCTGCCAAAAAACAAGATAAAGAGATTAGTGATGAAGAAATTCGCACGCTGTTGTCCGAAGATGTTGAAGCGATTTTACAACCTTGTCAAAAGAAATTTGCGGTAGATGCGGTTTGTAAACCGTGTGTTATTTTAATGGTTGGAGTAAACGGAGCCGGTAAAACAACAACTATCGGAAAGCTTGCCGCTAAGTTGAAACAACAGGGAAAAAAGGTATCTTTTATTGCTGCCGATACATTTCGTGCTGCGGCGCTTGAACAACTCAAAGTGTGGGCAGAACGTTCAGATATTCGTCTGTTTTCCGGACCTGACGGCTGTGATAGTGCCGGTTTGTGTTATGATGGTTTAAATGCCGCAATTAAAAACGGTGATGACGTTGTATTTATTGACACGGCAGGTCGGTTGCAGAATAAAAGCGGGCTGATGGATGAGTTGAAAAAAATTGTTCGCGTTATAAAAAAAATTATTCCCGATGCCCCACATCATGTGTTGCTGACACTTGATGCTACCACAGGACAAAATGCCGTATCGCAAGTGCAAATATTTAAAGAAATCGTAGGTGTTAACGGACTGATAGTTACAAAATTAGATGGGTCGTCTAAAGGCGGGGTAATTGTGGCAATTGCCGAGGAATCAA
>JAKSUO010000025.1 GCA_024408895.1 Alphaproteobacteria bacterium
ATTGGTGTGCTATTGCCGAACAGCTTGGCCGGGGTTGTCAGTTTTTTTGCATTGCAATCAGTCGGAAAAATTCCGGTTATGTTGAATTTTTCGTTGGGTGATAAACAATTTGAAGCATGCTTGAAAACAGTGCGCTTAAAGAAAATTATTACGGCACATAAATTTATAGAACAAGGAAATCTCGGACGTTTGGAAGAATGTGCCAAACGGGCAAATTGCGAGATGATTTATTTGGAAGATTTTGCTGATAAAATTTCGCTTATTACAAAATTGAAAGGACTTAAAAAATATTGGTTGCGGGAAACAGTGAATGTCAATCCGTCTGACCCGGCTGTCGTGCTTTTTACGTCAGGATCCGAAGGGCTTCCGGAAGGAGTTTTGCTTTCACATAAGAACTTACAAGCCAATGTTTTGCAAATACATTTAGCCGTACCGTTTAATGCCAATGATATTATCTTAAATGCTTTACCGATGTTTCACTCATTTGGTTTAACGGTTGGAACGATTTTGCCTCTTTTGTATGGCGTGAAAACCTATTATTATCCATCTCCGTTGCATTATCGTATTATTCCGGAAGCTGCTTATGATATACAAGCAACTGCTGTTTTGGGAACAGATACATTTTTGTACGGCTATGGACGTATGGCTAATCCTTATGACTTTTTCTCGGTGCGTTTTGCCGTTGTCGGTGGTGAAAAATTAAAAGACCGCACCAAGGAATTATGGATGAATAAATTCGGAGTGCGTATTTTTGAAGGATACGGAACAACTGAAACATCTCCGGTTATTTCGGTAAATACACCGATGTTTTATAAAGAAAATACCGTGGGGCGGTTTTTACCGAAAATAGAATATGAAATTCAACCGCTTGACGGGGTGGAAAACGGCGGATGTTTGCATATTAAAGGTGATAATGTAATGCTTGGATATATTAAAGCTGATAACCCCGGGGTGTTGCAAAAATCTTCCGAATGGTATGATACCGGCGATATTGTTGATGTTGATGAAGACGGATTTATCCATATTTTGGGACGCGCTAAACGTTTTGCCAAGATTGGCGGAGAAATGGTTTCTTTGACGGCGATTGAACAGGTGCTGGATCAATTTTATCCTGATGCTAAACAAGGGGCTATTGTGGTAGCTGATGAGAGAAAAGGTGAAAAAATTATTGTAATCACTTCGGCGGAGAATGCTTCTTTGTCGGCCGTGCAACAATATTTTCGCGCGCAGAATATCAGCGAATTATGGATGCCGAAAGAAGTTATTTATATGAAAAAGCCACCGCTGCTCGGTTCGGGAAAATTTGACTATCAGCAGGCGAAAATAATGTACGAACAAGGTTTATAATGTGTCAAGATTCTCAGTGTCTTCCGGTTGTTCATTGTTATCATCAAGTGAATATCCGGTAGCACGAATAGTGCGAATGTAATCCGGTCCGTATTCGTTAAGTGATTTACGTAAACGGCGGATATGAACATCAACAGTGCGCAATTCAACATAAACGCTGTTTCCCCATATTTCCTTTAACAGGTCTTCACGCGAAAACACTAAACGCGGATTAGAAATCAATAATTTCAAAATGCGAAATTCAGTCGGGCCAATTTGTATGTAATTACCATTGCGAAAAACCTTCTTTTCTACTGTATTCAGCACGATATCATTGAACGTGTATTCTTTTTTAACAGGTGCCGTTGTGGTGCTGACGCGCCGCAAATTTGTTTTTATGCGCGCCAATAGTTCCGGTATTGAAAATGGTTTGGTTACATAGTCATCGGCACCGGCGGATAAACCGACAACTTTATCTTCTTCCTGACCTTTTGCGGTTAGCATAATAATCGGAATGTTTTTCAGTTCAGGGTTGTTTCTGATGATTTTGCACAGTTCCAAACCTGATATTTCCGGCAGCATCCAATCCAATAAAATAAGAGCCGGAAGGCTTTTTTCAACAGTAGATATTACACGGTTACCATGGGCAACGCAAATGGTGTCGTAACCGGCTTTTTCCAAGTTATATTTCAACAAAAGAGAAATAGCTTGTTCATCTTCCACAATCATAATTGTTGTCATTATTACTCTCCCAGCTTATGTAGATTAGAAATTAAAAGTTTTGTGTTTGGATGTTTGAAAATAGCACTGCCGGCAACTAAAACATTTGTGCCGTTTTGTACGCATAGCGCGGCTGTTTCTTCATTGATACCACCATCTGTTTCTATTAAAATAGGACGTTCGGCTATCATCCTTTTTAAATAAGCTATTTTCGGCAGTTGGCTATGCATAAAACTTTGTCCGCCAAAACCCGGCTCAACCGTCATAACCAAAACCAAGTCAATATCTTGCAGATAAGGCCTTAAAACTTCCGCTGATGTTTGCGGTTTTAAGGAAATGCCAACTTTGATATTATGCTGTTTGATGGCTTTTATTACGGCTGCGACATCATCGGCGGCCTCATAATGGAAAGTGATTAAATCGGCACCGCAGTTGATAAACATCGGAATAAATTGCAACGGGTTTTCCACCATCAGATGTACATCAAAAAACAGTTTACTTTGAAGGCGTATTTGTCGAACAATTTCCGGACCGTAACTTAAATTTGGCACAAAATGGCCGTCCATAATGTCAAAGTGCAACCAATCGGCACCGGCTTTTTCAACCATTGCGGTTTGCTCGTATAATTTACCCATATCGGCAGCCAACAGGCTAGGCGCAATCAAAACCATATTAAACTCCTTTATTATATTATATAATAAAGATAGTTAAATCAAAGTAAAAAATATTTCAGATTATGCCGATTAAAGCCTGACTTAATCTTTCAGCATCATCTAATTTATAATAGCTGCTATTTGCCGTATTTTGAGGGAAATGCTCCGTAATGTTTAAGGCAAAAATATTTGATTGCTGATTTAAAAAATCACGGCTGATATTTATGATGTCGGCATTACTTATTAAATATTCCTTGTATTTTTTGATGGTTTCCAACGCTTCTTGAACAAAACTGTTACGGTGTGAAAATAGGCGCATAAAACCGAAAATAATTATAATGGAAATCATAATTAAAAGACCGGTTAATTTTCCAACATAGATACTGCTGAAAATCCAAACAATACAAAGGGCTAACAATGAAAATATTTTTACCGGTATTGTGGTGTACCAATGTTTAAATTTATGGCAAATAATCCAAATGTAAAAAGCGTATAATAAAGATGTTGCCAATAAAACAATCATTGTCTGCGCAATATTTATACTGTTGAAAGCAATAAACATTTCGGTGCAAATCAGCATCCCACAGCTGAACAATACATAGATGATGTTGTGGAATATATTATACTTTCTGATTTTTTTGCTATATTCTTTTTCAAAAAATTTTTTAGCTTTTTTAAATATACCGTTATTGATGTTATTAACTTCCAATCTTTCTGATTTTTTAGGGAAAAACACTTTTACGGCTTTTTCTTCCGCTTTGGTCAGCTTGCCTTTGTGATATCCCTTGTTTAGGTATATTCGGTTATTATCGTTTTGCAAATCAAGCGCATTTTTGCGGTAAAGTTCCAAAATTTGAGCAACAAAGGCCGTTCGGTCGTATTTGTTGGCCAAAAGGGTGCGCGTAAATCCTCCGTTATATGAAGGGGTGTAATGGCTGTTTTTACGATCACGTCTGAGATTTGCTAACGAAAGCAGGAAAGAAACCAGAATTATCGCTAATCCGATACCGGCATACAGAATGTTGCCCCATGTTAATAAAAAGTTGGATAAAGATTTATCAAAATCTTTAATAAATACGTTTTGATTAATTGAGGCGACCAAATTCATATTTTCACCGTTAAACAGTGGAGTTCTGTTTGAAAAAGCTATAACATTTCCGGCTAATCTGTATGCGTTGGTTCTGAATACGGAATAAGAATTATTGCGGCCGACATAAACACTGGCATTGTCAAACGAGTGCCCATCCGGAATCGTAACGATTATATTGGCTGAGGTCAAAAAAGCATTCATCGGACGTCCGGTTAAATTCCAGTCCAATATGACATTTTTACCATTTCGGAAAAGTTTGTTGTTGACGTAATAATAAAATCTGTATGTGTAAACTCCGGATTCAAGTTTTTGATTGTATTTTGGTTTGATAACAATATCATCGCCGATTTCTTCCGTTATATAAGGCACACGGGTGTTGTTAACCGTTACTTTTTCCAAAATTAATTCGGTATGTTGACCGTTTGGTGTGTATTTAGGAAAAACGCGTCTGAGACCACGAGCAAACTTTTTGCCGTTAGCAACAATGGATATGGTGTCTTCAACTTTAACATAGCCGTTGGCTTGAATGTCAATATAACTCAAAAAATACGGAATATGTTCTTGTGCAGGCGCTAAAATTGTTTTACCGCTCGGCAGAGATAAACTGACAACAGGAATTTGCGTGTCAATATCTTGTGGCTTGTCTTCTTCTTTTTTCAAGGTGAAAAAACGTGTCGCGGTATCGGCAGTTTCAACTTCTTCTGAATCGGCAACGGCTTCGTTATCATTTTCAACTTGGTTTTCATCTTGATGCAGAGCAGCTATTGCTTTTTCATACATTTGTTGAAATAAGGATTTATTCTTTTGTTCTTCTTGTTCATAATATTCAGGCGGTTGAATAATGCTTATGCTTGATGGTTGTGACCAATCGGTTTTGTCGTCCATCGGCGTTTTAGCAACTTCTTCAAACCTCTTTTTAAAAAACTTACGCACTTCTTCTTGATTTTTAGGATCAGGAAGTCCGGGCGGAAGAGTATTTTTGTTTTTAAGCCTTTGCTTTTGCATGGCGATTCTTTCGGAACTGTTCATTCCCGTAATCGGAATCACATCTGCCAAACAAGGTTTAACTGCGAACAGGGTTACTATGAAACAAATTGAAAGAAAATTTTTCTGCATAAAGATGTTCCTTGTGTTTACGAATCAATATTTTTATATCATATTAATGAATAATATTTAAAAAATCTATAAGGAGATTATTTTATGAAACAGAAAATTGCAGCAATTATCTTGGGAGCAGGAAAAGGAACTCGTATGAAATCGGATAAACCTAAGGTTTTAATGCCTGTTTGCGGTAAGCCGATGATTAAGCATATTACGGATACTTTGGAAAAAATACCTGTGGATGAAATTGTTACGGTTATTTCTCCTGAAGGAGAAGATGTTGCAAAAACGGTCGCACCGTATAAAACTTGCGTACAAGAAAAACAACTCGGAACGGCGCATGCCGTTTATTGTTCCAAAGGTTTATTAAAAGGGTTTGAGGGAACAAGTTTGGTGGTTTTCGGCGATACACCGTTGATTACCGTATCAACATTTAAACATATTGCAAATAAAGTGCAAGAAGGCTTTTCCGTTGTTGTTCTCGGATTTAAACCAAGTGATCCGGCGCGTTACGGTAGATTGATAATGAAAAACAATGAACTTGAGCGGATTGTTGAATTCAAAGATGCCTCAGATACTGAAAAGGCTATTAACTTCTGCAATTCCGGTGTGATGGCATTTGACGGAAAATATTTGCTTGATATTTTGGCGCAAATCGGTAATAATAATGCCGCCGGCGAATTTTATTTGACTGATGCCGTAGAAACAGCGCATAAAATGAACTTGAAATGCACTGCCATAGAAGGAAATGCAGAAGAAGTCGCCAGTGCCAATACTTTGGAAGAATTGGCACAACTTGAAATGTATTGTAAGAAAGCAAGTTAATGGATAGAGTTTTTAAAATAATATTTTACGGTGTTTTAGGCCTGTTTTTTGTTTTTGTGATATATATGACGACGGTTATGTATATTTCACCGCGGCAAGATTTACAAAAACGCGGCTTTATACCATGCACGGAAACATTGGTGTATAATATCACCGGTTGCAAGCCGGGACAAATGATGTGTCCGCTAGAGTGTTTGTGGCAGGATATGCAGTGCAATGTTCGGATTGTTGCTGATGGCTTTGTGTTGTGGCGCAAAGGAAAACAGGAAAGGCCGTGGAGCAACTATCTGTTTGAACCGAAAAATGTTGAAACGGAAGATGAGTTGTATGTCGGGGCTCAAAATGCTGAAGATACTTATGAAAGTGATGCCGCAAATTTATTTATTGCCGCCAAACGGCAAGAACTTGAAAAAG
This sequence comes from Alphaproteobacteria bacterium, assembly GCA_024408895.1. Taxonomy (GTDB): domain Bacteria; phylum Pseudomonadota; class Alphaproteobacteria; order RF32; family CAG-239; genus RUG410. The sequence goes on from JAKSUO010000025.1 coordinate 6,130, forward strand.
CTAAAGAACGTCAGTTAAATCAAGATGACAGTATTATTTTGAATAATCCGGAAGAATTAAATAAAATCGCCGTTGATTTGCGCTATATTTCCAAAGATGAGGAACAAAATCCGTCAAGCGAAGATATCAGCGACGAATCGTTAATCGGTGAAATTCCGGAAAATACTACGGATGATAGAACAAAAGAAAAATTATTACAGGAAGAAGAAAATGAAGAATAATAATATGCCGGCTTGGAATTTAAGCGATTTATACAAAAGTATGGATGACCCGCAAATTAATAAGGATTTGGAGACTTATCGGAAAAGCGCACTAAAGTTCGCCAAGGATTATAAAGGGCGTCTTAAAGATTTATCAGCTGAAGAATTTTTGAAAGCGATAAAAGATATTGAAAAGCGTTCGGTTATTGCAGGTCGTTTAGGCGGTTTTGCATATTTAAATATGGTTACACAGATGAAAAATACCAAAGCCGTAGCTTTTTATCAAAATATTGAAGAAAAATTAACCGATTATTATAAACCGATTCTGTTTTTTAGTCTTGAGTTTAACAAAATACCACAGAATATAGTTAATCAATGGCTTAAAGATGATAGAATAACATATTATAAATACTGGATAAATCGTATTAGAAAGTTCAAGAAATATCAACTGAGCGAACCGGAAGAACAAATTTTGTTAGAAAAATCACTGACTTCGGGTGAAGCTTGGGTGCGTTTGTATGAAGAATCGTCTTCGCGTTTGGAATTTACTGTGGATGGTAAAAAATATAACGATGCCGAAATTTCTAAGCTGTTGCTGGATAAAAATTCCGCAACCAGACTCAAAGCAGGCAAGGAAATTAATCGTGTTTATAAACAAAACGGCCATTTATTCACGTTTATCTATAATATGGTGATTAAGGATAAGGCCGTTGAAGACGAAAAACGCGGGTTCAAAACACCGGTTTCCGCGCGCAACATAAGTGAAAATGTCAGCGATGAAAGTGTGGAAGTTTTGGCGCAAACAGTTAAAAAACACTATAAAGATTTGGCGCATCGTTTTTATAAATTGAAAGCTAAATGGTTGGGGGTTAAAAAGATAAATTATTGGGATAGAAACGCGCCGTTGCCGTTTAGTGAAGACACGCATTATACTTGGGATGAAGCAGTTAAAATTGTTTTGAATGCCTATAAAGAATTTTCACCGAAACTTTATAAAATTGCTAAGGACTTTTTTGATAATAACTGGATTGATGTGCCACCGCGTGATGGTAAACGCAGCGGGGCTTTTTGTAGCTCCCCGATTTCTACGTGGCATCCTTATCTTATGCTTAATTTTGCCGGTAAGCAAAATGATGTGTTGACCTTAGCTCATGAGCTTGGACACGGGTGTCATCATCAGTTGCGGACTAAAAACGGTGAGCTTAACGAGCACAGCCGTATGACATCGGAAGAAGTTGCTTCGGTGTTTGGAGAAATGATTGTGTTCCAATCGTTACTGCGTAATTTAAAAGACGATAAGGCTAAGCTGTGCCTTATTGCCTCAAAAGTCGGAGATATGATTAATACCGCAATTCGGCAGATTGCTTTTCATTTCTTTGAAACTCGCGCTCATAACGAACGCAAAAACGGTGAGTTGTCCGAAGAGCGCTTAAGTCAAATTTGGGTTGAGGAAATGCGCGACAGTTTGGGTGATTATGTTGTTGTTGATGAAAATAGTGCCAATATCTGGTCTATGGTCGGACATTTCTTCTTTCTGCCGTTTTACGTTTATGCGTATTCGTATGCCGATTGTTTTGTTAATTCTTTATACAAAGTCAGTGAAACGGGAAAAGTTAAAAACTTTGCCGACAAATATTTAGATATGCTTTCCAAAACAGCACTTGAAGATTATGACAAGATTTTAAAACCGTTCGGGCTTAATCCGAACAGTGTTGAATTTTGGGAATACGGCTTGTCCTTAATTTCATCTTATATAGATTTGTTGGAAAAGTTGGATAAAAAGTTAAAATAAACACGAAGCCGGTTTGTCTTGAAAGATAAATCGGCTTTTGCAACTTTGTATTCAAATTCTGCAAACATCGCTAACCAAATGAAAAGCATTGCATTGTTTTGTTGCATAAAGTAAATATCGTTATGCCTCGGCGTGCATAATTTTTTTGCCGTAAAAAATACATAGGAAAAAATTAATTGACAGGTTGACAATACTTAACGCACAAGGCAAAATTGTATCATTATAAATGTGTTTGCAAAGGGAAGAAAAAATGGGGCGAACAAAAACATTTCTGTTAATGTGCGGGTTAATGCTCTTGTTTATATATGTTGGAAATTTAATCGGTGGCGAGCAGGGGATGAAAACTGCCTTTTGGGCAGCTTGCGGCATTAATTTCTTTAGTTATTTTTTCAGCGATAAATTGGTTCTAAAACAATATCACGCCATTCCGGCAGATGAAAACAATGCGCCTGAGTTGTATCAAATTGTTCAAAGATTGTCCAATCAAGCCGGATTACCTATGCCTAAGGTCTATATTATTCCGGAACAAGTGCCAAATGCTTTTGCGACAGGGCGTAATCCAAGCCATGCAGCTGTGGCGGTAACAGAAGGATTGTTGAATTTGATGTCACCAGAAGAAATAGAGGGTGTTTTGGCCCATGAAATGAGTCATGTACGTCATTATGATATTCTTATCAGCTCGGTGGCGGCAGTTTTTGCCGGTGCAATTACTATGTTGGCAAGAGTTTCCAGTTATAATGGAACATCTGCCGAGAACGGATATAACAGAAGCGGGCGTAACAACAACGGACTATTCGTTTTGTTGGGGGCTGTTTTAATGCCAATATCCGCCAGTATTATACAAATGACTATTTCTCGTACGCGAGAATATGCGGCAGATGAGGGAGCAGCACAATTAACCGGCCATCCGGAATGGTTGATGTCGGCACTTTCTAAACTGGAAGAATACTCTAAAAACTATCAAATGAAAACCGTATCGTCGCAAACGGCGCATATGTTTATTGTTAATCCGTTTGGCAGTCTGACCGGCGGGTTAGCCAGCTTGTTTCGTACTCATCCGAGTACAGCAGATAGAATTTCTCGCTTAGAGAAAATCAGACGCGGTCAACTTTAAATAAATTACGAAAGGATATAAAAATGGAATTGGAAGAAAAAAGAGAAGGGGATAAAGTTATTTATACAATTACCGGCAGAATTGATACTAATATGGCACCGGTTTTACAACAAGGATTGCATTTGGACGGTGTTAAAGAAGTTATCTTTGATATGGAAAAAGTGGACTATGTCTTTTCCGCCGGATTGCGTGTTTTCTTGCAAGCTCAAAAACAAATGAATAGTCAAAACGGCACAATGAAACTTATTAACGTTCATGATTCCGTAAAAGAACTTTTCAATATTGTCGGCTTTACCGGAATTATGGATATAGAATAAAAGAGACGTAAAGATGTTTAAGTGGTTTCGTCGTCAGTCATTAACCTTTCGTTTGAACTTGAGCATTTTGCTGTGCGTATTATTCGGGGGGATGTCTTTGTTGTACTTTATATCCCATTATTCGCAGCCAATTGTTCGTTCACATATTGAGGAGTTGGCTAAGAAATCCCTACAAGAATTATCTGCCAGATTGGTGTCTATTGAAGGGGATACAGAGGCGGCGACATTAACTATGAAAAATACCCTAAAGGAGCTTAAAACCACAGATGTCAATATGATACGCAATATTTTGCAGTCAGCGTTACAGACATTGACATATGATGAATCAGATACATCGCATGCGTGGATTTATGTGTTTCCTGATGGTGAAGTGAGCAAAGGTACTCTATATTCCGGTATATTTGAAGATGGAAAATTCATATTCAAAACTTCATTTATAGAGAATTTTTATAACAAATATCCATGGTTTACCGCTGTGCCAAAAGAAGAAGAAAACTTTTGGAGCGAACCTTATGTTGACGAAGAACATACTGATAAAAAAACATGGGTTGTAACATCGCTTATTCCGTTTAAGTTTTCAGAATCAGAACAATATAATGGTTTAGTGGCTGTGTCTATTGATTTGGAGGATATTCAAAAAGATGTTTTGGCACGCGAATTCCAATCGGAAGGACACTATTTGCTAACATCTAAAGAAGGTTTGTATATTGCACATCCCGATAGAAATATTCAACTGAAAAAGACTATATTTAATTTGGCAAAAGAAAAAAATCTTCCTGAATTAGATGAAGCAGGAAATGCAATAAAAAATGGTTTGTCCGGCTCTATTCAAATGCCGTATTCATCTGTTTATGATTCATCTGTTATATTCTTTTATAATTCAATTTCCGATATAGGGTGGGGACTGTATCTAGTTTTTTCGCAAAAAGTATTTTTCAAACCATTAATTAAATTTCAGTTTGAAATTTTAGTAAGCCTTCTGCTTGGATTGATTGCACTGATTGTTTTAATAAGTTGGATTTGTCATATATCAACAAAACCTTTATTGGATTTAAGCAAAATTGCAATTCAGTATGGTCAAGGAAATTTTAAGGCAGAATTGCCGGAAAGATATTCACAAGATGAAATAGGCGATATGATAAAAGCTTTCCACAAAATGAAAGATAACTTGTTAAATTATATTAATGTCATTGAAAAAAATGCGGCAGAAAAACAAAGAGATAAAAGTGAACTGGAAATTTCTAACCATATTCAGCAGGCGGCATTGCCTAAAAATTTTCCGTTACATCCTGCTTTTGAAGTTTATGCCTCTATGTTGCCGGCAAAAAGTGTCGGTGGTGATTTTTACGATGCATTTTTTATTGATGAAAATCATTTTGCTATTGCTATTGCAGATGTTTCCGGTAAAGGAATTCCGGCAGCATTGTATATGATGGTTACTAAGACATTGATTAAAAATATAGCGAAAACCGGTGTATCTATTACCGAAATTATGCAACAAACAAATAACGAACTGTGCAGTATAACCGAAGCCGAAATGTTTGTGACAGCCTTTCTGGCAATTCTTAATGTTAAGACCGGAGTTTTGGAATATATTAATGCCGGACATAATTCACCTTTTTACAAGGATAAAGACGGATACAAGATGTTGACGGAAAAGCACGATATTGTGCTGGGCGGTTTAAGCGGTATTACTTACCATGCGCATAAAATAAAAATGAAAAAAGGCGATAGATTATGTTTATACACTGACGGTATATCGGAAGGTCAAAATATTCATGGTAAATTTTATGGCGAAAATAGATTAAGTAAATGCTTAAACAATTCCATACAATCAACTGAAGATACAATATATTTTGTGTTTAATGATGTTAAAAAATTTGCAGCAGGAGTTGAACAATTTGATGATATGACAATGCTGGAATTGCGGTATGACGGAGCAGATGAAAATACACATGTGTTTGCCGCGGATGTCAAAAATACCGATGCCGTGTTACAATTTGTTAAAGACGATATGCAGAATAATCATTTGTCCGAGCAATCTGTTTATAAAATGGTGGTGGCTACTGAAGAAATATTTTCAAATATTTCGCAATATGCTTACAGCAAAGGTGGTATGGTGCATATATCAACTTCTCTGAAAAACGGATTGTATTATATTCAATACATTGATTATGGCAAATATTACGATCCGTTATTGAAAAGCGATCCGAATATCACCGATTCGGCTGAAAAACGTCGCGTAGGCGGATTGGGGATTTTCTTGGTGAAAAATATGGTGGATAAAATAACTTATAAAAGAGATAAAGGGCAGAATATTTTAACCATCGGTATAAAGGTTGCTTAGTCCGCAATATCTTGATTTTGGGCAATTATTGAATATATTGCTGCCAAAGTGATATGAGTATTATGTCATAAATAAAATGGAGAAACTAATTTGACGCTTTTATATATTGATGCTTGCGTTAGACCACAA
>JAKSUO010000026.1 GCA_024408895.1 Alphaproteobacteria bacterium
TATAAAGCTAAATAAAAAATCCCCAACTGTTTTTATAGCGGGGATTTTAATGAAAAAAGATTTTTTTATGAATGATCCAAGAAAGAACGCAGCTTTTTGGAGCGGCTAGGGTGCTTTAACTTACGCAACGCTTTCGCTTCAATTTGGCGAATACGCTCACGCGTAACGTTAAACTGTTTGCCAACTTCTTCCAACGTGTGATCAGTATTCATACTAATACCAAAACGCATACGCAAAACACGCTCTTCACGAGGAGTTAATGAGGACAATATCTTGGTGCAAGTTTCCTTTAAATTGGTATGAATAGCCATATCCAAAGGTTGCAACGCGCTCTCATCAGCAATAAAATCGCCTAAAGAAGAATCTTCCTCGTCACCAACCGGTGCTTCCAAACTTACCGGCTCTTTGGCTATTTTCATAACCTTGCGAATTTTATCAAGAGGCATAGACAAACGTTTAGCCAATTCCTCCGGAACCGGCTCTCTCCCCATTTCGGACAACATTTGTCTTGAAGTGCGTACCAACTTGTTGATTGTCTCAATCATATGAACCGGTATGCGGATGGTGCGTGCCTGATCGGCAATGGAACGTGTTATGGCTTGTCTAATCCACCATGTCGCATAGGTTGAAAACTTATAGCCGCGGCGATATTCAAATTTATCAACGGCTTTCATTAAACCGATATTGCCTTCTTGTATCAAATCCAAAAATTGCATACCACGGTTAGTGTATTTTTTAGCAATAGAAATAACCAAGCGCAAGTTTGCCTCAATCATTTCTTTTTTAGCTCTTTCTGCCTCACGTTCGCCTTTCTTAATCGTTTCAACCATACGGCGATATTCGCTGATAGGTAAATCACATTCTTGCGCCATTTGCGCAACATTTTGACGAATTTCTTTTATTTCATCTTTGAACTTTGTTGTAAAGGAAATCCAATTTTTATTCTTTTTCTGAGACACTTTATCAAGCCAATTCGGATCAAGTTCCGATTTTTGATAAGTTTCCAAAAAATCTTCGCGTTTTATTTTGCATGAAATGGCATAACGCAACAATTTTCCTTCTTGTGACATTAAACGGTTATTCATATCGTTTAATTGTTCAACCAACTGTTTTACTTTGGAACTGTTCAAATGAATGGAACTCATCAATTCAATCAGTTCTTGCTTGAGCTTTAAATATTTTTTCTCGGTAGAAGGGATAATTTTACGTCCCGACAGGATAAAGGCCATACGTTGGCTTTGGACTTTTTTCAAATTGTCATAATAGCCGGCAATTTTGGACAATGTATCCAAAACCGGCTGCAATAACATATTTTCCATTGCTGAAATAGATGTCGTTCCCGGTCCGATGCTGTCAGAATCTTCATCCTCGCTTTCGCCGCTATTTTCGCCATCTTCATCCATATTTTCTAATCCGTCATCATCGGATTCTTCAATTTCGTCTTCAACGTCGCTGCTTAAATCAATATCTGTTTCCAAATCATCATCAATTTCATCCAGATTTTTTTCATTAAGCTCGTTTGTAACTTTTTCTAACTCATCTACGTTTGGCGTTTCATTATCATCATAAACCATTGCTTCGCTATCATCGCCATACATCATTTCCAAATCAACAATATCGCGAAGCTGCAGAGTGCCGTTTTCCAACTGTTCTTTCCACTCGGCAATAGCTTTAATGGTCATAGGGCTTTCACACAGACCGCTGATCATAACAGTTTTACCGGCTTCTATACGTTTGGAGATAGCTATTTCGCCCTCACGGGATAAAAGCTCAACAAGCCCCATTTCTTTTAAGTACATACGAACAGGGTCATCAGAATGTCCGACATCTTTACTGTCTATGTTTCCGACGTTTTCTTCATCTTCTGTATCATTTTCATAGTCGTATTCTTCGTTTTCTCCGTCTTCCTGATCCAATTCGGATTCGGAGGTAATATTTATCCCCATATCCGATATAGAAGACATAATATCCTCTATTTTTTCGGAAGAAAGTTTTTCTGCCGGCAGAACCTTGTTAAGTTCTTCCATTGTGATGTAGCCAAGTTTTTTGCCTTTTGCAATAAGGTATCTGACGGCCATAGCCGAAGAATCGGCAATCGCATCATCAGCACCGTTGCCGCCATATAAATCCTGATTATTTTTATCTGCCATAACGTTCCTTTGTGTAATCGTACAAAGATAATCTTTGTAAGCCCACATATATGTAATTAAATTTTACTGATTTGTCAATAAGCGATATGTTATATTTTTTCATTTTTTTGTAGCAATTTATTCCGTTCTTCAAGCAGTTGTTGATAACGTACATACACATCGTCGGAATTTTTTGAGGTATTTTTCATTAAAGTAATACATTCTTTTATATCACTATTTATTTGTTTTAATTGAATTTCTGTTAAACAATCATCTAATTCTTCCTGCACATCAATAAGTGAAGTATGCTGCATTTTATACATGGTCAATTCCCACAAGTTTTCAACTGCCGAAGCATAATTCAACTTGATTTTTTCCAACAAAATATCGCTGTCGCCGGCTTCACCGTTTTGATTACATTCCAATATCTCAGACATTATTTTTGTAGTGATACCGTTCTCAATTTCAAAAGAGGTTAATTTTTCCTCGTAACGATTAATCAAGTCCGGATATAATAACATTCCGGCTACGATTTTGCGCAGTTCTAAATCCGTCAACGGCGGTTTTTTTACCAAATTTCCCGATTTATTGATTGTTCTTTGAACTGATAACTGACGTTTTTTATCAGTTTTATCTTCTTTTTTATCTTGCTTAAAGGCCGCACCTTTACCAAAAGTATAATAAATGCGCTGTTTCATTTCCTGTATATAATAAGCGCGAATCTTATCGTCTTTGATTTTACTGACTTCTTCAAAGGTTTCTTTCTCAATCAAGGCCTTTTGTTCCGGTGTTTGAGTATCTTTGTTCATTTTACATTTGTGCCACAGTATATCCACAAGCGGTTTGGAACGCTGCAAATATTGCTCAAAAACTTGCGGACCCAATGTGTGCAACAGTTCATCAGGATCTTTTTTCTCTTTTAAAAAGATATAATTTACAGAATATCCGGCACGCAATATAGGCAAAACCCGATCAATTGAACGGATGGCTGCCCGAATTCCGGCACTGTCGCCGTCAAAACACAATATCGGATTATTGCAAACTTTCCATGCTTCAATAATTTGTTCTTCAGTTAAAGCCGTTCCCAACGGCGCTACGGCATATTGAAAATTAAAACTATCTAACGCGATAACATCCATATAGCCTTCACAAATAATCAAACGCTTGTTTTGATATGCTGCATCACGGGCATGGTGCATATTATACAAAATGCGCCGTTTGTTAAAAATAGGCGTTTCCGGAGAATTGAGATATTTCGGTTGTCCATCATCCATAATGCGCCCGCCAAAGGCAATGACATTTCCTTGTTTATCTGTAATAGGTATCATAACGCGATTTCTAAAAAAATCATGCGGCGATTTTGTTTTATCTTCCGGCACGGCTATCAACCCTAATTCTGTCATATCTTCATCGGAAATGCCTTTAGAAGAAAGCCAAGCTTTCAAAGCATTGTTTGAAGGCGCGTAACCTAAACGAAATTTGGTAATAGTATCTTCAGATAGGCCGCGTTTGTTTCTCAAATAACTAAGGCCGGTAGAGCCAACTGGCATACGCAGATTTTTTTCAAAAAACAAAGCCGCCATATTCATAATTTCATATAATGATTTTCTTCTTATGCCGGCTTCTTGGTTTTCCGGTGACAACGCCGGCAACTCCATACCGACACGCGCTGCCAACTTTTTAACGGCTTCAATAAAAGGCAACCCCTCAGAATCCATTAAAAACTTAACAATATCACCATGCGCTCCGCAACCGAAACAGTGATAAAAACCCTTGGAATCGTTAATGGTAAAAGACGGCGTTTTTTCATTATGAAAAGGGCATAATCCGGTATATTCACGGCCGCGTTTGGTTAATTTAACCTTTTCGCCGACAATTTCAGAAATACTTATCCGGCTTGTTAATTCATCTAAAAATTTTTTAAAATCGTCCGTCATTTATCAGTTTTAAGATAGCAATTTTTTAATTACACCCGATGCCGCACCGAAATCCAGTTGTCCGGCGTATTGAGCTTTCAAAGTTCCCATAATTTTACCCATATCTTTTATACTTGTTGCGCCGGTTTGTTCAATCAACGATTTGATTAATGTTTCAACTTCTTGTGCGCTCATTTGTTTTGGCAAAAAGCGATTAATCACATCAATTTCTGATTGTTCTTTAGCAGCCAAATCCGGACGGTTACTTTGCGTATAAATTTTTATAGATTCGTTGCGTTGCTTAATCATTGATTGCATCATAGCCAACAATTCGGCATCGGTTGCCTTTTCTTGCCCTTTGCCACGGGCTTCCACATCTTTTTCTTTTTGACCTGCAATAATCAGCCGGACAGCGCTTACTGTTTGTGTATCTCTGCTTTTCATTGCTTCTTTTAAGCTGTTTTGTAATTCATCTCTTAACATTTTTATCTCCTGATTTTTAGAATTTATCTAAATCTTTATCCATACCGAAGGAAAAGCTCTTTCTTTGTTTTTTTGCTTTTTGGGCTTTCTTTTCTTCCTCTAAGGCTTTTTCTATTTTCAGCTTTTCATAATACTCTTTATCAAAAGTCAGACTGAGTTTTTTACCGAGTGTTGTTTTGTTATGAAACAAAATGTGAAACATCGCGGTAAAATCCGAACCAAGACGCTTTAAAGTTAAAATTTGCAGTTTTTCGCCTTCTTTCACGCCATCTGTATTAACCATAGTCGCTTTAATCGGAAGTATCTGTGAACTCACTTTGCCGGTGTTGCGGATAATTCCACTCACTTCCACATAATATTTGCCGTTTTTATCCAAATCGCGAATTTTAACATTTTCAAATTTAAGATCACGACCGGCATAAATACTTTCTAAATCAATTTTATCATAAAAATCTTCAAGTTTTGGTATTATGCCGACAATTTCATAACGATTACGATAACCGATATATATTGTGAAAATAAAAATAAATGACAGAATACTGCAAATAGTCATAGTCGGAGAGAAGAAAACCTGTAATTTCCGCCACAAGCGTCCGCCAAATCCGCCTTGATCGGCTTGATAATTACTAAACAGGCCTTTTGTATCTTGCGACAAGCGTTCAAACAAAGCATTAAGATCTTCCGCATTTTCCTCAAAAGCATCTGCGGGACGCACAATTTGTGATTTAACCATATTTTCCGGCTCAATATCCTTAACATCTTTCGGATAAACCGTCCACACATGACCACACTGAGAACACCTGAATTTTTTACCGTCAAAAGGTATGTAATTGTTCAGCAAATTATATACAGAATTACATTTCGGACAACTTATTAACATATTAACCTCTCTTTTTTTCACTATATTCTAAAAATATGCAGATGCAATGAAAAAAAATATTTTATTAAAAAGATATTTGTTATATATTTATTCAACAACAGCCAAAGGAGGGGTTATGACAAACATATCGGAAAGTATTGCGCAACCTATAATAGAATTGCAAAACGTTTCCGTCGGCTATGATGATAATGATGTTTTGGAAAATATTCATATATCGTTGGCCGCCGGCTCATTCACGTTTGTAACCGGCAAAAGCGGCGCCGGAAAAACAACTTTACTCAGTATGTTATATTTGATGAAAAAGCCGAGTAAAGGAATTTTGAATGTTTTTGGAAAAAATATTAATTTTTCAAACCGCGAAAGTTTAGCACAAATGCGGCAACGGATTGGTGTGGTGTTCCAAGATTTCCGTTTATTGGAAAATATGACGGTCTATGATAATATTGCTTTACCGTTGCGTGTGCGTGGAATGAATGAAAAAGATATACACAAAAGAGTAACGGAACTACTTAAATGGATTGAATTACATAAAAGCATATACCGTGTGTGCAACACGCTCTCCGGCGGTGAAAAGCAACGCGTTGCCATTGCCCGAGCTGTAATTAATCGTCCGGATATTCTATTTGCCGATGAGCCTACCGGTAGTATTGATTCTGAAATTGCCGAGAAATTAATGCGCCTGTTTATAGAGCTTAACAGAGTGGGGACAACTATTATTATTGCCACCCATAATGAGCAATTAACTTCAAAATATAACTATCAACGTATTGATTTGTCCGCTGGTACGGCAAAGCTGTATCCGGCATTGCAACACATTTAACGGAGAAAATAAATGATAAGAGAACTTTCTCGCAAAAACGAAATTCCGACCGAGGATGAAGACACATCCGTATTTATGTATGTGTTGACTTCTATCTATATGTATCTGTTTGTCATAATCTTTGCGATTGTAATGGCTATAAGTTCTATGGCCTCAAATTGGGAAAAAGATATTTTAGGGGCAATTACCGTGCAAGTTATACCGGTGGAAGATGAAAACAAACACATAGATACTCAAAAAACACAAGAACAGCTTAATAAAGTTTTGCAATATATGGAAAACATCAGCGGTGTTAAGAGTGTGAATGCTCTTGACGGGCAGACTATTGAAAGATTAATGCGTCCGTGGTTGGGTTCTAAGGTGGATATATCGTCATTACCGATTCCTCATTTGTTGGATGTTCATTTATATCCGGATGCTGAAATCAATTATGATGAAATCACGCTTGGTCTTCGGAAGGTAACTCCGAATGCGTCTATTGACAATCACAGACTATGGCTCAGCAAACTGATTAAATTTGCTTCATCATTGAAAACTTTAGCTCTGTCTGTTTTGGCTATGGTGATTGCCATTGGGGCGTTTTCCATTTATTATTCGGCGCGGACAAGCCTGAATATTAATATGAATTCCATTGAAATATTTCATATTATCGGGGCGCGCGATCAATATATAGCCAAGCAATATGCGCGCAGTTACGGAAAAATAGGCTTTTTTGCCGGAGTTATCGGTTTATTGGCGGCCATTCCGTGCATTATTTTAGTTGGCAAATACGGCATATCAACCGGAAGCGGCTTATTGAACGGTGCAAGCTTATCTCAAATAGACTGGTTTTTAATGATGATGTCGCCGTTGTTTTCTTTGTTTTATGCTTCAATGATGGCATATTTAACAGTTAAAAAATCGTTGGAAAGAATGTGCTGATGTTGTTTGCGAAAAAAAGATTAATTATTTTACTTATTCTAGTGAACTGTCTGTTAGTATGTTGGTTGGCCGGTCTGATTTGGTTTGGTCTTTACATCGGTGATTTGCCGGTGGATAGAGAAAAAAACACCGATGCCATTGTTGTCTTAACCGGTGGCCGCCATCGTATCACAGAAGGCATTAATCTTTTAAATCAAAAACGCGCGCCGATTTTATTTATTTCCGGCGTTTTGCACAATATTACAATCGGCGATTTGGAACAAAAATTAAGTATATATGCCAATGATGAAAGCCAGATTGTACTCGGGTATAAAGCAACAAATACCATTGAAAATGCTTCGGAAATTGCTGAGTGGATTAAGCAAAATGATATTAAATCCGTAAGACTCGTTACATCCAATTATCACATTCCGAGAAGTATTGCCGAATTAGAGGCTTATCATTTACCTATACAAATTGTTATCCATCCGGTTTATTCCGAATACGTTAAAAAAAATTGGTGGAAACATTGGGGGTCATTTAAACTGATTGCAACCGAATACAATAAATTTTTGTTTGTTACGATTCGCAATTTATTTCATTAATACGGGAGAACTAATATGTTGATCATTCGTTCACTTTTAACTAATATTTTCTTTTTCGGCACATTGGGCATAGGTTGTATTATACAACTGCCTGTCGCGCTATTTCCGCAAAAAGTTTCCATATATTATTGGGATAAAATTATGATGCCTGTGGCATTGTTCTGGGTGCATCTTTTTGCCGGTATCAAATTTGAAGTGCGCGGTAAAGAAAATATCATAGGTAAAAATGTTTTATACGCATGTAAACATGAGTCGGCTTTAGAAACTTATTCGTTCACTCAATTTGTCCCGGCAACGGCATACATTTTGAAAAAAGAACTTATATTTATGCCGCTTTTCGGTTGGACACAGTATTTTTACGGTATGATACCGGTTAATCGCAAGGGCGGTGCAAGTGCTATGAAAAATATGTTATCGGAAGTTAAGAAAAGAACGGATAAAGGGCGTCCGGTTATTATTTTTCCGGAAGGAACACGCTGCCTGCCGGGAACAACCAAAGGTTATAAATCCGGAATTATGTTTTTGGCTGAAAATTTAGATTTGCCGGTTGTGCCGGTTGCTTTAAATACCGGTATGTTTTGGGCGAAAAATTCTTTCTTGCGCTATCCGGGAACTGCCATTTTTGAGTTTTTGCCGGCCATTAGTGCTAAAAATAAAACAAAAGAAGAGTTTATGAGTGAATTGCAAAATGCCATTGAAACGAAATGTGCCGAGCTTAACAAGGAAATAGTTGAAAAATATCCTTATACAAAGCAGTTTTTAGCTAAATCTGCAAAGGAGTAGGTATGTTCGAAAAAATAAGAAAAACACTTAAATCTCTTTGCACGGTTTTAGGCGCGATTGTGCTAATTATCGGGATTTTTTCGTGCATTTTAAACTATTATCGGGCAAAAAGCGTTTATATTCCGGAACATACCATGCTGGTTATTAATTTTGATAATTCTATCACCGAAACAGCTGAGAGCAGTCTTTTAAGCGAAATTATGCAAACAAATTCACTGGATTTTGTAAAATTACTGCAATCAGTTGAATTTGCTGCTTATGATAAAAACATTGACGGTTTAGTGGCCAGAATCAACACCACGAATTTGGATATGGCACAGATTCAAGAAATAGCTGTCGCTATTGAAAAATTGAGAAAATCCGGCAAAAAAACCATTGTTTATTCTCGTGGATTTGGTCCGTTGGGGCAGGGTAACCGCGAATATTATCTGGCTTCATTTTTTGAAAAAATATATATGCAACCGCATACCAATATCGGTTTAACCGGCATAGGTATTGAAGTGCCTTTTGCGCGTCCTGTCTTAGATAAAATTGGTGTGTATCCTGAATTTTATGCTCGCTATGAATATAAAAACGCCATGGTATCATTAACCGATAAAGAAATGCCGGCACCATATCGTGAAAATATGCAAACTCTTGTAAAAAGTTTGATGACAACAATGCAAAACGGCATTGAGCAAAATAGGCCGCTGACCGAAAATTTTTCCGATATTATCAATCAGGCACCATTAACCGCCGAGCAAGGGAAAAAACTTAATTTAATTGATGATATTATGTATATATCTGAACTTGAAGACAAATTAAAAAAAGAAGGTATTGAGAATTTTGCAGACATTAATGATTATGCCGAATTTATTCATCCTAATTCAGGCGATTTGCCGCAAATTGCCGTTTTGAATATTAACGGAATTATTAATGATGGTGAAAACGCAACAGACATTGACGGAGAATTTTTAGTTGGCAGTGACAGTATTTTAGCAGACATTGCCGCTATTGAAGAATTGGATAACTTAAAAGCTGTTGTGGTGCGCGTCAATAGCCCCGGCGGAAGCTATACGGCGTCTGATGAAATTTATTTTGCATTAAAAAAACTCAAAAATGATAAAAAAATTCCGATTATAATTTCGCAAGGCGGATATGCCGCTTCCGGCGGTTATTTTGTTTCCTTGGCCGGTGATGTTATTATAACAGAACCAATGACAATTACAGGTTCAATCGGTGTTTTTGGAGGCAAAATCGTTTTGCAAAATCTGTGGCAAAAACTCGGAATTACTTGGCAAAATATCAAGGTCGGTAAAAATGCCGGCATTATGAGTAGTAATCAACCGTTCAACGCCGATGAAAAAAGAATCTTTAATGCCTCATTGGATGATGTTTATAATGATTTTACTAAAAAAACTTTAGAAAACAGACAGTTAACAAAAAATATAGATGATATTGCTCGTGGCAGAGTTTGGACAGGCGCACAAGCCGTGGAACTGGGGTTGGCGGATGAGTTGGGAGGCTACGGCAAGGCACTGACATATGCCCGTCAACGGAGTGGGCTAAAGCCTGAAGATAGCTTTAAGATTGCCACTTTCCCACAACAGAAAAGTTTTAAAGAAAAACTTTATGAAGCCATTTTTTCTGCCGAAATATCAGTGCCGAAATTTATGACATACAACGGTGTTGATATCCGCTATTTAAAACTTTTCAAACGTTTGCAATATGATACTGTATTGTTACCGTTTAATATCAATATGTAAAAGAAAGAGGTCAATAATAAATGGCGATAGATAATGAAACCGTGAAGAAAGTTGCTTTTCTGGCACGACTGAAAATAGAAGATGAAAAAATAGAAGCCACAAAGGAAGAATTTAATAAAATTCTGGCGTGGATTGAAGAATTGAACGAAATAAACACCGATAATGTTGAACCATTAATATCTGTCAATGATATTTCCTTAAGACTGCGTGAAGATGAGGTCAGTGACGGACATCAACCGCAAGCCGTTTTGGAAAATGCGCCGGCTGCCGAATACGGATATTTCGCTGTGCCGAAAGTTGTGGAGTAAAAAAATGACAGATATTACAAAATTGACCGTTTATGAACAACTCCAAGGATTAAAAAATAAAGCTTTTACATCTGTTGAACTTGCTATTGCTTACGCCCAAAAAATGGAAGAGGGGCGCAAATATAATGCTTATATAACAGAGTGCGCCGATTATGCGATAGAACAAGCCAAAGAAGCAGACTATCGCTATGCTAACGGAACAAATCGTCCTTTAGAGGGAATTCCTTTGGGTATTAAAGATTTGTTTTGCACCAAGAATATTCGCACCACAGCGGCTTCGCATATGTTGGATAACTTTGTCCCGCCATACGAATCAACCGTTACGCAAAATTTATTAAATGACGGTGCGGTATTTTTAGGCAAGCTTAATTTAGATGAATTTGCCATGGGTGGTAGTAATGAAACCAGTTATTTTGGTCCGGTTGTCAATCCGTGGAGCAAAGATATTCCTTTGGTGTCCGGCGGATCATCCGGCGGTTCAGCAGCTGCAGTTGCCGCCCACATGTGTGCTGCCGCTACCGGTACAGATACCGGTGGTTCTATTCGTGAGCCGGCAGCTTTTTGCGGATTGACAGGTATTAAACCGACATACGGCCGTTGTTCACGCTATGGTATTGTTGCATTTGCATCCTCGCTTGATCAGGCCGGTCCGATTGCGCAAGATGTACGAGATTGCGCAATTTTATTAAAGAGTATGGCCGGTTTAGATAACAAAGACTCAACTTCTGTTGATACAACCGTTCCGGATTATGAACAATTTTTGACCGGTGATATTAAAGGTTTAATTGTCGGTTTGCCGAAAGAATATCGTCCTCAAGGATTAAATCCTGAAATTGCTGCTTATTGGGATAAAGCCGCCGAATATTTAAAAGCACGCGGTGCTGTTATTAAAGAAATATCTTTACCGCATACCAAATATGCGTTGGCCACATATTACGTTTTAGCTCCGGCTGAGGCGTCTTCAAATTTGGCACGCTACGACGGCATACGATACGGGTATCGCGCAACCGGTAACGGACATCTGGATGACTTATACATCAATACCCGCACACAGGGTTTCGGCACGGAAGTTAAACGCCGTATTATGATAGGCACTTACGTTTTATCTGCCGGCTATTATGATGCTTATTATCTCAAAGCGCAAAAAATGCGTCGTTTAATTCATAACGATTTTATGGAAGCCTTTAAACAATGCGATATCATCTTAACACCGACAGCGCCGATTACCGCGTTTCCGATAGGCGATAGCAAAATGCAAACAGACCCGATTAATATGTACTTGAATGACGTTTTCACTGTTTCTGTTAATTTGGCCGGATTGCCGGCA
>JAKSUO010000027.1 GCA_024408895.1 Alphaproteobacteria bacterium
AACCAGTTCCGGTTATAATGCGCATATAAAATCGTTTTGCATTTTCAGGTGATATTTTGAAATAATTTTTATCGTAGTTCTTCGGCAAAAAGATATAATCAACTTTATGCTTATTTAACAGTTTCAAAACCATATCTATGTTTTCCGACATCCATATAGCATGCGTATTTATAATTCCCTGCCGATTCAATAAATTTGTTGTACCTATAACATTATGTTGTGTATTCCCTAAAATAGGATAGCCGTACAAACTGTCGCTTAATACTGTTCCTTTGGATAGCCGCGTAAGCACGTTAATATCCTTATACAATGCTCTTGTTACCCTCAAATTACCGTATTTTTCTTGTGATACCGAATGAGATAAAACGCCTACACTGCCAACCGCGACACAAGCCAAGCAATAACCGACAAACAAAATTGATATTCTGCGTTCTTTCTCATATAACATTTTCAAAAATAAAGCCGAAAGCAAAACAGCCGGCACCACACATGCCAATATTGAAACCAAATTAAAAAATCTCAGAAAAATCAAACCGACAAGCGCACATAAAGGCATTAAAGCCAGCCCGTTAAAACGAATCGTTTTCAATAAATAACATCCGGACAAAAGGCTCAACATAGGGTATATTAACACAACAAATTTTCTATGAATATCGGTATTCAATCTGCTTTTTAAGATGGTATTAACGGCCTCATCAGCTTGCGGTATGGCACCGATAATCTGCTTGCCGAAAAACATATATGCCAGCACAGATGCCACAGAAATCAAAAACAAAAAAGCGGAAAAACGCCGAGCCGTGGTGTACAGCGGCAAATATAAACATATTCCCATAATGCTGAATAAAACGCCTGCTAAAGCCACATAAAAAACAGATAAGCGGTTAAACAAAATAATTTTGTAACCTCCTACCGGCGCATCCAACAACCAAAAGAAGGTTAGCAATCCGGCAAAAATCCCCAACAACACAAGAAAATCATCTGTTTTAATTTTACGAAAACACCACGATATTACCAATGCTAAAATAAAGACAAAAGAGCACAGTAGTCCTTGCAAACCGAACCATGCCATAATACTTAAAAATATTCCTATAAATACAATCGGTGCTTGATTTCTATAATAATCATATCTCCACCATTCGCATATTACGGCGACCATAGGGAACAACAGCAAAGCAGATGGCGATGCAAAATTAAGTTCAGGATAAATTATTCTTTGTGAAATGAAAATAATGATGACTGCCGCTCGCACCAATGCGGATAAGACATTGGTCGTTGCGCACAAAAAAAACAGCAACGCGATTATGGCACTAGCCACAACGGATATTATACCCGTCATGATAATTTTATAAACAATATCCTTATATCCGGAAATAGGAATACTGCAAAGCAACCAAAATAAATCTATGCCTCTTGTCCCCGTTAAAGATTCTCCGAAAGGATAATTTGCCGATTTTAATAAGCCTCCAAACCATGTATGCGTTGTCAAAATATCTTTAACACGCACTGCTTGCGCATAGTAGTCAGCATTTTCATAAAGAGCCCCGTATAATCTGTATTGTGCAATAAATAAAACACAAATTAATAAGCTCCAAACACTGAACTCTATAAATTTTGAGGACTTCATATCTTTTCCATTTTCTGGTTATTAACGTTCCAGTTTTTTATAACGAATCCGATGCGGATTGCAGGCATCTTCGCCTAAACGCGCTTTTTTATCACTTTCATAATCTTCAAAATTGCCCTCAAACCACTCCACATGGCCATTGTCTTCATAAGCCAAAATATGTGTTGCCAAACGGTCTAAGAACCAACGGTCGTGTGAGGTTACCAAAACACATCCCGGATAAGAGCTGATGCCTTCTTCCAGCGAACGCAACGTATCAACATCCAAATCATTCGTTGGTTCATCAAGCAGAATTACGTTTGCGCCTTTTCTCAGCATTTTAGCCAAATGCACACGATTACGTTCGCCGCCGGAAAGCTGTCCGACTTTCTTTTGCTGATCTGCGCCTTTGAAATTAAATTGTCCAACATAAGCGCGTGATGATACCTCATTTTTACCGAGTTCAATCATATCCAAACCATCGGAAATTTCTTCCCAAACCGTTTTATCGGCATTAAGCTCGTCACGCGATTGATCAACATACCCCAAATCAACCGAATCGCCCAACCGAATCGTACCGGAATCCGGTTTTTCCTGTCCGGTAATCATTTTAAACAACGTAGTTTTACCGGCACCGTTCGGTCCGATAATGCCGACAATAGCTCCTTTGGGAATTTTGAAAGACAAATCATCTATCAACAGTTTATCCCCAAAACCTTTGCTGATATGCTCGGCTTCAATAACCAAATCTCCCAAGCGCTCGGTCATCGGAATATTAATGTGCGCGGTTGTGATTTTCTCTTTCGTTGCTTGTGACAACAATTCATCGTAAGCATTAATACGAGCCTTAGATTTTGCCTGACGCGCTTTCGGATTTTTGTGAATCCATTCCAATTCCCGCGCTAATGTGCGTTGGCGCGCTGTTTCTTCCCGTGATTCCTGTTCCAAACGCTTCTGTTTTTGTTCAAGCCACGATGAGTAATTGCCTTCGTAAGGGATACCCTGCCCGCGATCTAGTTCAAGAATCCAGCCGGTTACATTATCCAAAAAATAGCGATCGTGCGTTACCATTACAACAGTTCCCGTATAATCGCGCAGATGATGTTCAAGCCATGCCACTGATTCGGCATCTAAATGGTTGGTTGGCTCGTCCAAAAGCAGCATATCCGGTTTTTGTAATAATAGGCGACATAATGCCACACGGCGTTTTTCACCGCCGGAAAGTTTAGTTACATCAGCATCGGCCGCCGGACAACGCAAGGCATCCATGGCAATTTGCACGGTGCGTTCAATATCCCAACCGTTCGCCGCATCAATTTTTTCCTGCAACTCTGCTTGTTCGGCAATTAAATTATTCATTTCGTCATCAGTCATCGGTTCGGCAAATTTGGCCGATACTTCTTCAAAACGCTGCAACAAATCCTGCGTTTCACTTAAACCTGACATAACATTTTCCATAACATTTTTATCCGGATCAAGTTGCGGTTCTTGCTCTAAATAGCCGACTTTAACACCTTCGGCAGCCCACGCCTCGCCATTAAATTCTTTATCAACACCGGCCATAATTTTTAACAATGTTGATTTACCGGCACCGTTAACGCCCAAAACACCGATTTTAGCACCGGGTAAAAACGATAGTGTAATATCCTTAAATAACTCTCTGCCACCAGGCAAAACTTTGGTCAGATGTTGCATCACAAAAATGTACTGATACGCCGCCATTAATTTTATCTCCTATTCATTTGAATAACGCGCATAATTAGGATCATGCAATTCTATTTTAGGCGCATTTTGCATATTTTTTTTTGATTCTGCAAGATATTTTTTGTACATCGCATCGGCCTTTATAAAAGCCTCTCTATCCTTAACATACAATTTTGACGCATCATACGAACGACGAGGCGTAATCAACGTGCCGTCCGGAAACTTTAAACGACCGTCAGAATAAAGCACGCTTTGAAATATTGTCTGATTTTCAAATGATGGTAAAACCATATCGCAATCGCTGAAATTATGTGCTTCCATATTAACAAAAGCATCTACTTTGCCGGCAACATAACGTTGCAACCCCTCTTTTTGCTGTTCGTCACTGGTGGCTTTGCCGACAACAACGGCACGCGCCAATAATTCAAATTGGTGATATTTTTTGGATTTACAGGCCAACCCCTGACCGCACACTGTTCCCAATGTATACATTTCTTCTTCGTATGTTAATTTTTTTCTGGCTGCTTGCGAAGATTCGCACACGAATACGAGGAACAACAATCCTATGATAATTTTTTTCATTTAATAACTCCTAAATTGATTTTACCTATAGTTATTGACACAATAATAACAATAATATCTTAATTTTTTACAATAATTTTGAAAAATTTGGTTGACAAGCAAAGATAAATAGCTTATTTTGCGCTCAAATATCAGTAAAGGAACAAGAAAATGAAATGCTACAGCTCTTTAAAATCAAAGAAAGTACGCGACTTAAACTGCAAAATCGTACGTCGTAAAGGTCGTGTATATGTTATTAATAAAAAGAACCCGAAGATGAAAGCTCGTCAGGGTTAATTTAGAACAAACAAAAAAAATCCCGCAAATTGCGGGATTTTTTGTTTGTTTTTATTGTTTATTGCCCCGACATCATCTGAGCTTCTTGTGATTGCTGTTCTTGCATCATCTGTTTTAATTTTTCCTCATTCTCTTGTTGTCTTATTTCCTGTTCACGTTGCATTTTCTGGAAATTCAATTCTATCGGATCGCCGATTTTTTTACCGTCTTTGAATACACCGTGCTCGTTGAATTTTATGATAACTTCAGAATTATCTTTAGTAATGTCTATAAAATCGCCCAATCCTTCATACATCGGCATCAACACACATTCAGGAATTTGCGCGACATTCGGATTGTTGCGACATTCCTTAAATTCCGGAAAAACAGCAAACAAATTTGTTACTTGAACTTTAAGTCCGCCTTGTAAATAACCGTTCTTTTTACGAGCAGCTAATTTTCCTACAACATCACCTTGCGCGAATTTAACCTTAATATTGGTCACAAGTGTAACTGTTTCACTTACCTCATCCAATATTTTCGCCAATTCGGCATCATAATTTTCGTTGTCGTTTTCAAGTTCAACATTCTGAATTTCGCTTAATTTCTGTATGTCTTTACCTTGAATTCCTTTCAATGAGTATTTCATAATAACGGATTGCGGTTGTTTGTTTTTGGCGATCATATCCCCGGCAAACACCATTTTATCTATAATAGTACTACCAACCCAATCAAAAGATCCGCCTTCTTGCGCTTCCGAACGGTTTTGAGTTTTCAAATCCAAGGTTAATCCGAACCCCAACATATCCATATTCATTTTTATATCATGTGCCACCATGCTGGATTTTGCAAGTACGGCATATTGCAAATTTTGCAACAAATTCTGATAATTGAATTCCCCCTCCTCGCTCGGTTGCTTATATTCAACCTCGGCTACCTGCTTTTCGGAACCGATGTGCATAGAAACAATCGGTAAAGCAATATTCAACGAATCCAATTCGGCTTCCGTTTTATACTTAATTTTATCACCGTCTTTACTCACTTCCCGTGCTAAAGACACATCTTTAAGATTCCCCAATTCGTTTTTCAAACCTGTTGTGTCATCTTTTTGAAGATACGAGGCATCCGAAATGTGCAGTTTATTGGCACGAACCAGTCCTAATTCCGGAACAACAAAAAACTCTTCGTTAAATTGTTTAACATCTAAGTTTTTAACAAACGCCAAACGAGAGAAATTATAAAACTTAGCAATAAGAACGTTAGGTGAAGCGTTTGCAATTTTATATTGCGTTTTGCCGTCAAAATCCTCAACTTTGGTACATTCAACCAACGTTTCAGGTATTGTTGTTTTGACAACTTGTGAAGATTGCTGTTCCTGATTGTTATTTTCAGCATCATTTAAAAGAATTTCTTCTATTTCAACCTTAGGATATACAATTTGACATGTTTCATCTGTTATATCAACTTTAACAACTGCACCGAAAGCCACTGACAAAATTTCGGACATTTTCTCGGCATCCGATGTTTGAGCCTTTAGCGGAGTTGCGATGAACAATTGGGATAAAAATGCTATAACTGACAACATACATATTTTTTTCATAATCTTTACCTTTCTTATTGTTTTGCTAAACACGTTCAGTATATAAATTCGGCACCGAAAATCAACACATTTTTGCACACTCACCTCTATAAAACGACAGATATTTTTGTTTATGAATTCTGATTTATGCTTGTATTTTCGCGGTCTATAATGTATTTTGCAAGTAATTTTGAAGATTTAGAGGCAACCTATGACAGATTTATTTGAATCAACCGACACCACATCATCAATCACCGCTAAAGCAGAATATTCGGCGCGTGACATTGAAGTTTTGGAAGGCTTAGAACCGGTACGTCATCGACCGGGCATGTATATCGGCGGAACCGATGTGCAAGCCATGCACCATTTGGTTGCTGAAATTTTAGATAATTCAATGGATGAAGCTGTTGCCGGTTATGCCAATCATATTGATGTAACAATGAATGCCGACGGCACGGTAACCATTGCCGACAACGGACGCGGTATTCCGGTGGACGAACATCCGAAATATCCGGGAATTTCCGCCTTGGAAGTTATTTTGACAACACTACACTCCGGCGGAAAATTCGGCGGAAATGCTTATAAAGTTTCCGGTGGTTTGCACGGTGTCGGTCTTTCCGTAGTGAACGCACTGGCTGAAAAATTGATTGTGGAAGTTGCACGCGACAAAAAGCTCTATCGTCAAGAATATTCATGCGGCAAACCAATTACCAAATTGGAATTTATCGGCAACTGCCCGAACAGACGCGGCACATCCGTTACTTTTAAGCCTGATGCGGAAATTTTTGAAGGTAACAACACTTTCATTGCGAATCGCATTTATCGCATGGCGCGTTCAAAAGCATTTTTGTTCAAAGGGGTAAAAATCAACTGGTGTTGCGCACCGGAACTCCTCGCAGAAGGCGACACAACTCCGCAAAGTGCCGAATTAAACTTTCCAAACGGCTTGGCTGATTTCTTAAATATGCAAATTGGTGAACGAAGCACAATCAACCGCACAGCCTTTACCGGCGAATCGGAGCTATCTAACAATGAAGGGCGTGTTGAATGGGCTATTACTTGGCCTTTTGATGAAAACGGCTTTTCATACTCTTATTGTAATACTGTTATCACGCCGGCCGGCGGCACACATGAAGCCGGCTTTCGTTCGGCTTTGTTGCGCGGTTTGAAAGAATACGGCGATATGGCAGGTTACAAAAAAATATCCGCCATTACCGCAGAAGATATCTTAAGTGATGCTTGTTTAATGCTTTCTGTTTTTATTACTGACCCGCAATTTCAGGGACAGACCAAAGACAAATTGACTTCAACAAAAGCAGTGCGCTTAGTGGAAACGGCTGTAAAGGATTCATTTGATCATTGGTTATCTTCCGATATTGAAAACGCAAAGGCTTTAACGGAATATGTTTTGGATCGGGCCGAAGCGCGAAAAAAGAAAAAAGAAGAAAAAATACAAAATCGTAAAACCCCGACAAAACGCTTGCGCCTACCGGGAAAACTTGCCGACTGTTCACAGGCTGCTGCCGAAAATACCGAAATTTTCATTGTAGAGGGTGATTCGGCCGGTGGTTCGGCTAAACAAGGACGAGATCGTGTAACACAGGCTATTTTGCCTTTACGCGGTAAAATTTTGAATGTTGCCAGTGCCTCCGTTGAGCGAATCACGCAAAATCAAGAAATAAAAGATATGATAGAGGCTCTGGGATGCGGCGTGAAAGATGATTATAAAGAAGATAATCTGCGCTATGAAAAAATAATTATCATGACTGATGCTGATGTGGACGGTGCGCACATTACCTCGTTGTTAATGACATTTTTCTATCAACACATGCCGAAACTGATTGAAAACGGTCATTTATATATTGCGACACCGCCATTGTATAAAATTGTTGCCGGCGGCAAAAACTATTATGCCATAGACGACGAAGAAAAAGAAAAAATTTTAGCCAAAGTCGTAAAAGGTAACACCAAACCGGACATCAGCCGCTTCAAAGGTTTGGGCGAAATGAGTCCGGCTCAGCTGAAAGAAACAACAATGGATAAAAATAATCGTATTCTGTTGCGCGTTGTTATTCCAAGCACCGGTACGGAAGAAGGACGTGCCGAAGATTTTGAAATTCGTCGGCAAGTTGAACGCCTAATGGGTAAAGACCCTGAACCACGTTTTCGTTTTATTATTGAACGTGCCAAATTTGTTGATAATCTTGATATCTAAAATTCCGGTAATTGCGTTTCATCATACTCCAAAATTTCACAAACCACATCATAATCAAAGCCGGCGCGCACCAACGTTCCCATATCTTTTTGGTGAAATTCTTTACGCAATTTTTCATCGGCGCGATATGGTCCGATTTTTTTGCGTTTGGCCAATTTTAAAGCCATCTTTGTTTGATCATATTCCTGAGTGGCCAGAATTGTTTCTGTCATATTTGATGAAATTCCCTTTTCGCGCAATTTGTTTTGAATATAGCGCGCCGGTTTGCCGGCATTTAAATAATCGTGTATTTTCATTTCTGCAAAACGGCTGTCATCTAAATAATGCAAATTAACAAATTCGGTTAAAATATCTTCAATCCACTGATATGCCTCGTTTTTATTAAATTCCGAATTTTCGCGCGCATAGGCATCAACTCGCCTTTTTAGAACACCGCGCAGATTTTCAACTGAAGATTCAAAGCGTTGCAAATAAAATAAACCGATATTTCTTATTCGTTGAGGAGTAATTTTTTTCTGTGGCCGACGTTGTCGCGGTTTAGCTGAATTCAGGTCATTATTAAAGTTTTTCACTTGAAAATTCCTTTTTATTAGACTAAGTTCTTGGTAATTTTAGAACAAAAGAGGTTTTTAAATTATGAACGATAAATGTATTTCTTTTAATTTGGATAATAACGCCTTCCGCGGCCGAATTGTACGCACAGATAATGTGATGAAAGATATTTTTGCTAATTGGGTGTATCCTGACAATATTGCCGCCGCTGTTGCCGAAACAACCGCTTTGGGAATTTTGCTGGCCAGTTTAATGAAGTTCAATGGTTTGTTCACTCTGCAAATTCAAGGAGATGGCCCTTTGTCCGTTTTGGTTACTGATGTTACCTCGGAAGGGAAAGTGCGTTCATGTGCCAAATATGATGCCCAAAAAATTGAAAACGCTCAAGATTTACGCAAAACAGCCGGCGAAATTGAACCTACCCCGCATTGGCTGGGACACGGTAATTTAATTTTTACCATTGATCAGGGGCCAAAAACCGATTTATATCAAGGAGTCGTTGATTTACAGGGCAAAACTCTGGAGGAATGTGCTTTGCGCTATTTCCAATGTTCAGAACAAATTGATACGCATTTGCGTTTATACATAAAAAAAGAAAATAATGTATGGAAATCGGCAGGTATTTTAATTCAGAAAATGCCGGCGGTCGGCGGTAAAGAATTATCGGAAAATGAAGACAAACTCGCCGAAATTTGGAACGAAGATAAAATCCTTACGGACAGCTTAAAACCAGAGGAAATTTTTGATACATCTTTACCATTGGAAGATGTGTTGTTTCGTCTGTTTCACGAGCATCAAGCGCGCGTTGTCAAAGAAAGCGAATATCATTTCGGATGCCGTTGCAGCAGAGATAAATTGCTCAATACATTGAGTGCCATGAAAGAAGATGATATCAATCACATGGCGGAAAACGGCAAAATTACCGCAACTTGCAATTTTTGCGGTCAAACGTACGTTTTTGATAAAAGTGAACTTTTAAAAAATTAAAACTTGTTTTTTCCAATAAATTAATTGCATGTTAAACAATTTGTGTTATTTTACGTCAAACTAGTGTGAAAATTGCAATTTATAAAGGTTATACAAATGGAAACAAGTGCTCTTTCAGATGTTGCGCAAGCCGCAACAGAACAAATGTCTTTGTGGGATATGGTTTGGTCTTCGGATACAATCACGAAGATTGTTATGATTGGTTTAATCGCCGCCTCAGTTTGGTCATGGGCAATTATCTTGGAAAAATTCGCCACATTGCGTCAAGTTCGCAATCAATCCAAAAAATTTGAAGAAGCTTTCTGGTCAGGCGGTTCGTTAGATCGTTTGTATGAAGCAATCGGTAATCGTCCGCGTGATCCTATGTCAGCCATTTTCTGTGCCGCAATGCGTGAATGGAAGCGCAACACGCTGATTAAAGGTAAGGCAGATCGCGGCATCCGAGGCGTTTCGCTACAACAGCGTATTGAAAAAGCAATGTCCGTTTCCATTGAAAAAGAATTAGATAGCTTAGATACCCACTTGGGATTTTTAGCCACCACCGGTTCGGTTGCGCCGCTTATCGGTTTGTTCGGCACGGTTTGGGGTATCATTAACAGCTTCAACGCCATTGCCGTCACGCAGAGCAACTCGCTGACTTCTATGGCACCGGGTATTGCCGAAGCATTATTCACAACAGCATTCGGCTTAATTGCCGCCATTCCGGCCGTTGTAGCCTATAATGCCATTTCAAATTCCATTGAAAAATACGCTAAAGCATTGGATAATTTCATGGCAGAATTTTCAACTATTCTGTCGCGTGAAATTGATGAAACAACCTTAAAAGCGGATATGGCCGGAGAATAATCATGTCTTTTATGCATAACCAGACATACAGCCGTCGCCAATCGCGTCGTAAAGCCGATGTCAACATTACCAACTTAATGGATGTTATGATGGTTTTGCTGGTGGTCTTTATGGTGGCTGCGCCGTTAATGACTTCCGGCATTCAACTTAATTTGCCGAAAGTCGGTGGTAAAACTCTGACAGATGAAGGCACATCAGTCAATATCAGTGTGGATTACGACGGAAATTATTACATCGGAAAAACAGTAGTGCCTGATGAAGAAATTTTGCCGCGTTTGTCCGCCATTAAAGGAGAAAACAGCGAACTTTCGGTTACTATTTCCGGTGATACTGACGCAGCTTACGGGCGTGTTATCGGCTTAATGGCTATGCTCAAGGAAGCCGGCTACGAAAAAGTCGGGCTGAAAACCGAATCAAAACCTTTCGGCAGCAAAAACGTCAAACCTGGTAATAATAAGAAGAAATAATCTTAAATGAACAAGTACTTAAAACAGTCTCTTATATTGCATGCGGTCGTATTCTTAATGATGATTATCGACTTGCCTGGTTTTTGGCATGATGAAGATTTAACATTGGGACAAGCGCCGATTATCGTGGACTTATCGCAAGTACGTATTGATGAAATGACTAATTTGCCGTCAAAAGCTGAATTTGGACCGGAAGACCGCAAGGCCACGGTAGAAGAACGCCAACCTGAGCAATACACCAATGATACGGCACCGGAGCCGGAACCGCAACCTGAACCGGAACAGCAACAACAAGTTGAAGAAACACCTGACGAAACACCGGAAGAAATTAAAGACGACTTTTTAGAGCCTCCGGTTCCAACTCAAAAACCGCAGCCAAAGCAAGAGCCGAAACCTCAACAAGCACCGCGTAAACCTGCTCCGATTCCGACACGCAAACCAAAACCGAAACCAAATAATAAGCCGGTTGACACCAATAAGAAACAGCAAGAACAGGCAAAAGTTCGTAGCAATGCCTTAAAGAGTCTGATGCAGGAATTGGATAATAATAAAAATATTGATATTGGCGATAAAACGCAAAGCGCAATGATTAAAGAAGGCACTGAGGTTAAGCATATGGGTATTGAGGGTGGCAACAGCAACGGCTCGTATTTCAGTGATTTAACAATTTCCGAAACAGATGCCATTGCCAGTTTGCTCAGTCAAAACTGGAATCTTGATCCGGGAGCGATCGGTATTGAAGGTATGGTAGTCAAAATCCGTGTCAGCTTGGCCAAAGACGGCACCATTAAAAAGATTGAGTTTGTTGATTCGAAAACGCGACTTCAGGAAAAAGTCCAGGCTGTTTCAAAAACTCTCGAATATGTACTTGTTTCTGAAGAGGGACCTGCGCATAACAGATTATATACTTCTGATGTATATGTAGGTGGGGAAAAATTAGGAACAGGAAGCGGAAAGACAAAGAAAAGTGCTGAGCAACATGCAGCATGTGAAGCACTAAAAAGAATGTAAATTAGGAGCTAATTGATGTATTTAAAATCTATAGAAGTTCATGGATTTAAA
>JAKSUO010000028.1 GCA_024408895.1 Alphaproteobacteria bacterium
CAGCCATTATTTCTTTTTGAAACTGATTTTGCTTTCTTCACCTTTGAGCAATCGTGCGATATTAGCGTGGTGTCTTACAATAATTAATAACGCTATGCAAGTATAAAATAAAGCATAAATCGGTGGACAAAGCATAAATGAAACAACCGGAACAATAGCCGCTGCCGTTAAGGCCGACAAGGAAGAATAACGGAACGTAAAAGCCATAAACAACCAAATACCCAAGGCTATCAATGCAATCGGCCATTGTGTTATTAAAATAAATCCCAGAGAAGAGGCAACGCCTTTACCGCCCTTGAATTTAAGCCAAATCGGAAAATTGTGACCAAGAATGCCGCAAACACCGGCAATAAGAGAACTTAAAACGTTTAAATTTACGATTTCCCCGCCGAAAGTGGCGATTGTAGTGTCCGGCGCCAGTTTATGGGCAACATATGCAGCCAAACCGGCCTTAAAAGCATCTAAAAGAACAGTTAACAGAGCCAGCCATTTATTGCCGGTACGCAAAACATTAGTAGCACCGATGTTGTGGGAGCCGATTTTACGAATATCACCATATCCGGCCAAATAGCACAAAACCAAACCAAATGGAACAGAGCCTGCCAAATAACCGCCCAGAGCGCATGCTGAAAGTATTGAAATCATATTTACCTCCTATATATTTGTCCTCATTTTATCCAAAGTTACGGAAAATTCAACTACATTTTAAAAATGCTAAAAATTCTGTTGAAACACTGTAAAATATTAATGACAAAGCAAATAAAAAAGGTAACATACAAAAGAAATTTATTTATGGTGAGATAATGCAACCTGAATTTAAGAGAATAATGCTCAAATTGTCCGGCGAAGGATTGGCCGGCAAAAATGAAAAAGGAACGGACGCAACCGTTGTGCAAAAGTTGGCAACGGAAATTAAGGCTGTTCATAGCATGGGCGTGCAAATTTGTTTGGTAATCGGCGGTGGTAATATTTTCCGTGGCGCCGAAAGCGGTGATGTTAATATGGACCGAAGCGTTGCTGATCAAATCGGAATGTTGGCAACGGTTATGAATGCGCTGACGATGAAATCGGCATTGGAAAATATTGGATGTCCCACAAAAGTTTTTTCGGCACTTTCCATGCCGCAGATATGCGAGATGTATAGTTTTCGGGAAGCCACACAATCGCTGGCAGACGGCTATGTCGCAATTTTTGCCTGCGGAACCGGCAGTCCGTATTTTACAACTGATAGCGGGGCGGTTTTGCGTGCAGTTGAAATGCACTGCGATGTGATGATGAAAGCTACGCAGGTAGATGGTGTTTACAGTGCCGATCCGCGTTATGACAGCAGTGCAAAACGTTATGATACCATCACATACGATGAAGTTTTGTATAAAAAACTTAATGTTATGGATATGACGGCTATTGCTATGGCGCGTGATAATAAACTTCCGGTGATGATTTTTATGCAAAAAGGCGAAAATTCTATCGTAGACGCCGTTTGTAAAAAGGCTAAATGTACAATAATAAAATAAGATGAGGAAAAGATGACGGATTATAATTCATTAAAAGAACAGACGATTTATAAAATGGATAAAACATTGGATACTTTAAAAACGGATTTCGGTAGTTTGCGCGCCGGTAGGGCACATTCCAGCTTGCTGGACGGTATTTTGGTTGACGCATACGGCAGTATGACTCCGATAAGCCAAATCGGAACAATCAGTGTGCCGGATGCTCGCACATTATCCGTTAGTGTTTGGGATAAGGGGTTATCTAAAAGCGTGGAAAAAGCAATAATGGAAAGTGATTTGGGACTAAATCCAATGTCAGATGGCCAACTTATCCGTATTCCGATTCCGCCGCTCAGTGAAGAACGTCGTCGTGAACTTTCAAAAATAGCGGGAAAATACGCAGAACAAGCAAAAATCGCTATTCGCAACATCCGCCGAGATGCTATGGACGATGTTAAAAAAATGAAAAAGGATTCTCAGATATCCGAAGATGACGAGAAAAAATATAACATCGATATTCAAAAATGGACGGATGATGCTATTAAAAAGGTTGATGATCAGCTGGACAGCAAAGAAAAAGATATTATGCAGGTGTAAGGGGCTTTGGTGTGACGACAGATAATTTGACACATATAGCTTTTATTATGGATGGCAATCGCCGATGGGCCAAGAAAAAAGGATTGCCTGTTGCCGCCGGACATAAAAAAGGTGCGGAAACGCTGATAAATATTGCCAAGGCTGCCAAAAATCTCGGTATTAAATATATGACGGTCTATGCCTTTTCAACCGAAAATTGGCAACGTGAACAAAAAGAAGTTGATGAGTTGATGAAGCTTTTGCGTTATTATCTTGATACCGGTTTTAAAGAACTGCAAGAAAATGATGTCAAAGTTAAGTTTATCGGTGAACGTTATATGTTGGCACCGGATATTATTGAAAAAATGCAGGAAATAGAAAAAAACACGGCAAAGAATCAATCTGTAACGCTTTGCGTTGCTCTGAGCTATGGCAGCAGACAGGAAATTGTTGAAGCAGTTCGGCAGATTGCGCAAAAAGTTCGGAACGGTTCTTTACGCGTGGAAGATGTGGATATGCAAACGGTTGGCAGTCACTTGTACACACAAGGCATTCCTGATCCGGATTTATTGATACGAACCAGCGGTGAAATGCGTGTCAGCAATTATCTTTTGTGGCAGCTTGCATATACGGAGTTTTATTTTTCAAAGACATTATGGCCTGATTTTTCGGACAATGAATTGGAACAAATTATCACAGACTATAAAAATAGGGAGAGAAGATATGGTAAGTCGTAAATTTGGGGCGATTACAAAGCGTGTTTTAGCGGCAATTGTGATGATACCGATTGCAATTGAGGCGTTGTATGTCGGAAGTCCGCTCATAGAGGTTTTGGCAATCATTGCCGGTGGACTTTTATCTTGGGAATGGGCAAATATGCTTGCCTTAACCGAAACAAAATCACATTATGTAACTGCGTTTATTGTGAGTTTAGCCATATCTATATGGACCTATAATTTTTCAGTTATTTTACCTATGATAGCCGTTATAACGTTGGTCGTATGGCTTATAGCTGAAAAAGAAAAGTTTCGTGGATTATTAACTTTGGGTGTGCCATATATCTCTATCGGTGTGTCATCTTTGGTTTGGATTTATCGTTCATTTGATCCGAGTGAGGGAAACTTTGATCCGCGTTACAATTACAGTTTTATTATGACGTTATGGTTCTTCTTAATGGTATGGAGTATGGATGTTGGCGGATTGGTTGTCGGTTGCAATTTGCGTGGTCCGAAACTTGCTCCGAAAATTAGTCCGAACAAAACGTGGTCCGGTTTGTGCGGTGGAATATTGTTAGCTGTTTCCGTTAGTATTATATTTATATATTGGTGCACGGAAATAATGGAAATCCCTTCATATGATTTCAGTAAGTTTCGTTATATATCCTTGTCACATAATTCGTGGCGGGTTCGTTGGAATATAGACAATCAGATGCTGTTTGCTATTTTGGCGATTTTGCTTGCCGTATTGGCGCAAATCGGTGATTTGATTGAATCGGCCATAAAAAGAAAGGTCGGAGTAAAGGATTCTTCTAAACTTATTCCGGGACACGGCGGTATATTTGATCGGATAGACGGTTTGATTTTTGCCGCCCCGTTTATGTATTTGTTTTTTACGTATATGTTGTAAGGTGAGGATAATGGAAATACTTTTAAATGTGATTTATTATGTTATTCCTTTTATAGTTTTACTTGGAATTCTTGTTTTTGTGCACGAATTCGGGCATTTTATTATTGCTCGCCTTCTCGGTGCTAAAGTTGTCGTATTTTCAATAGGATTCGGCAAAGAACTGTGGGGACGTGTGGATAAGTATGGCACACGTTGGAAATTATCGGCTGTTCCGCTTGGCGGATATTGCCAATTTTTGGGCGATGCCGATGCGTCATCTTCTACGGTTGATGAAAGTCTTGAAAATTTGTCGGAAGAAGATAAAAAAGGAGCTTTCTCGTTGTTGGCCGCGTGGAAAAAATTGTGTATTGTTGTGGCCGGACCGCTGTTTAATTATCTTTTTGCTCTTTTACTGTTTATTGCCTTGTTTTATAGCTTTGGTAAAATTGTGTATCCTTCGGTTGTGGGAAAAGTTATGCCCGGAGAGGCGGCTGATATTGCCGGTATTATGGAAGGGGACAGAATATTATCTCTGAACGGTAATCCGACACCTGATTTTCAAGCTTTAAGCAATGAGGTGAGTCTAGCCGAAACAGATGATGTAATGATTGAACTTGAACGTCCGACAACGGTGCATATTCAAGCTCGCGAAACAGAATTTAATCAAAACAATGTGGCTAAAACTGAAAAAATCATCGGGTTGGTTTTTGATGCTGACAATATTGAGAAAAAAACAGAAGCACCGCAAAGCGGCATAAAAGTAAAAAATGTTGTGATGAACAGTGCCGCCGAAGAGGCCGGTTTTCAGGTTGGCGATGTTATTGAAAAAATCAATGATGTTGAAATTGGAAATGTTGTTGATTTTATAGAGTTTGTGCGCGCACATATTGATGAAGAACTTGAAATAACGTATGCTCGTCCTATGAGTGTTGCCGTGACATTGAAAGATACGGATTTTGAACAGGAAGACGGCCGTAAAGTTAAGCGCCGTATGTTGGGTGTGCAATCTTCTTTTAAAGTTGATTTTATGCACCACATGGATTTGTGCGAGGCAATAAAGGCCGGTTATGATGAAGTATCTGATTTAACAATAACTACTTTACGCGGTTTAGGACAAATGATAACCGGTAAACGCGGCGGCAAAGATGTCGGCGGTATTATTCGTATTGCCGAAATGTCGGGAGATATCAGTAAAGCGGGCGGCTTAATCAGCTTTATTTATTTTATGGGACTGTTATCGGTGAACTTAGGGCTGATTAATCTTTTGCCGATTCCGGTGCTGGATGGTGGCAGTATTATCATATTTTTGGTAGAGATGATAATTGGCAAGGATTTGCAACCAAAGATTAAGGAATCTATCTTCAAAATCGGTATGTTTATAATTTTAGTAATTATGTTGCTTGCAACATGGAATGATATTACACATTTAATAAGTCGTTGGTTTGACTAATCAAAAAGGAAGAAAATATGAAAAAGATATTATATGTCGGTCTATTGGCAAGCTTAATTTCGTCTGAGGCTTATGCGGAAGGATTTTACGCCAAGAAAATTGATGTTACCGGCTTGCAACGTGTTGAAAAAGAAACTGTTTTATCATATCTGAACTTGCCTAACGGGCGTAGTATTTCGCAAGATGATTTGGACAGCTCTTTTCAAAGTTTGTATAATACCGGCTTGTTTAGTGATATCAGCTTTGATACTTCTACCGCCAATGTTTTGAAAATCAACGTTAAAGAAAATCCGATTATCGGCAAGCGTGCGTTTGACGGTAACGATAAAATTGATGACAAGGTTTTAGAAAAAGAAGTTCAATTGGAACCGCGTTCCGTTTTTGATAAAGCTAAAGTTCAACAAGATGTTCAACGCATTTTGGATGTGTATCGTAAAACAGGTCGCTATTCTGTTACGGTTGAACCGAAGATTATAGAACGCGAAGAAAATAGGGTTGATTTGATTTATGAAATTGATGAAGGTACTTCGGCAAAAATTGATAAAATCAATTTCTTGGGCAACACACACTATTCAAACTCTGATTTGCAAGACGAGATTATGAGCAAGGAAAGTCGTTGGTATCGTCTATTCAGTTCTTCCGAAAATTATGACGTTGAAAAAATGGAATATGATAAAGAAATGTTGCGCCGTTTCTACACCAGCCGCGGTTATGCCGATTTTAGCGTGCAATCTGCTGTTGCCGAGCTCAGCGAAGACTATAAATCGTTTGTTCTGACTTTCTCTTTGGACGAAGGTCCTCGTTATGAAGTTGATAAAATAACCTTCCATTCCAATATCAAAGGAGTTGATACAAAATCTTTATACAAAGATATTGAAATTGATTCCGGCGATTGGTTTAATTCGGAATTGGTTGAAAAATCCGTTACCTCAATTACCGAAAGTTTGGGCAAAAAAGGGTTTGCGTTTGTTGATGTTGAACCGGAATATATTCGTGATGCCGAAAATGGCAAGATAGATATTAATTTCGTGATTAATGAAAGCGAACGTGTGTTTATTAACCGTATTAATATTACCGGCAATGACCGCACATTAGACGAAGTTATTCGCCGAGAGTTTCGTTTGGAAGAAGGTGATGCACTTAACGTTTCTAAATTGCGCGATTCTCGCCGCAATATTGAAAATCTGAACTTCTTTAGTAAGGTTGATATTCAAACAGATTATGCCGGTCAGAATAAAACAGATGTTAATGTGAACGTTGAAGAAAAATCAACCGGTTACTTTAATGTCGGTGTCGGCTATTCTACCACCAACGGCGCGTTGATACGTGCCGGTGTCACGGAAAACAATTTCCGTGGAAAAGGGCAAGAGGTAGGCTTTAATATCGGTGTTTCCGAAAGAACAAAAGATTATGACATCAGCTTTACCGAACCGTATTTCTTGGGACGTCGCCTGAGCGCCGGTATTGATTTGTTTATGCAAGATCAAGATTATAGTGATGAAGCTTCTTATGACACACGAGTAACCGGCGGACGTACGCGTTTTGGTTGGAAATATACTGACAACTTGTATCATATGGCACGTTATACATATAGCACAAACAAAATCAGAAACGTTAAAGATTACGCTTCCGAATATGTTAAAGCCGAACAGGGAAGTGCGACAACTTCGGCCATTGGTCAAACGTTAATTTATGATAAGCGTGACAGTGCCATCAATACCAAAAACGGTTACTATATATCATTTGGACACGATATTTCCGGCTTGGGCGGTGATACAAAATATAATCGTTTTGACGGTAAATTGTATAAATTTTATACATTTTTTGATTATTACACCTTAAAGATGTTTGCAACCGGCGGTTATATTGTCGGTTACGGCGGAGAAAAAGTTTTAATGTCCGATCGCTATTATTTGGGTGGTCAAACATTGCGTGGTTTTGAATTTGCCGGTATCGGTGCTCGTGATAAACTTACTCGCGATGCTTTGGGTGGTAACTGGATGATGTATTCCGGTGCGGAAATCATCTTCCCTATCGGTTTGGACGAACTGGGTGTCAGAGGTCGCACTTTCTGGGATGTTGGTGCGTTGGGCAAACCTGATCACTTTGATTCGCAAAAGATTAACTATTCTTCTAAACTAAGAAGTTCTGTTGGTTTCGGTTTTGACTGGATGTCTCCAATGGGCAAAATAGATATTGATTTCGGTTTCCCGATTTCCAAAGAGAAGTATGATGAAACCGAGGTATTCCGCTTGAACTTCGGTACAAACTTGTAGGAAAAATTATGGTTGATAAAAGTTTTTATAATATAAAAGAAGACATCACCTTGGCCAAAGCGGCTGAGGTGATGTCTGCTGTTTTGCAAAATGCGGCAAAAGGAAATGAAAAAATATCCGCAATAGCCACTATGGCTAATGCCGGTTCTGAAGATATCTGCTTTTTTTATGATAGAAAAATTAAAGAAAAAGCAGCAAATATGAAAGCAAAAGCTTGCGTAACGACGGAAGATTTACAATCTTTTGTACCGGAAAATGTAACGGTGTTGATAAGTTCTAACCCGAAAGAGGCGTTTATTAAGCTGAATGAATATATGTATGCTGAAAGAATGCCGCAACCAGGTATAGATGCCAGTGCTAAAATAGCTGAAAGCGCGCATATCGGCGAGAGCTGTTTTATAGGTGCCAATGTTGTTATCGGTGAAAATGTTGTCATTGGCGATAACTGTATCATTGAGCCGAATGTGGTGATTGCACATGATTGCAAAATAGGTAATTATTGCCGTATTGGTAATAATGCGTCTATTGCGTATAGTATTATAGGTAATCATTGCTATATTTATACCGGAGCGCGCATTGGACAAGATGGTTTCGGTTTCCAGTTTATGAACGGACAGCACCATCGTATTCCGCAACTCGGGCGGGTTATTATCGGTAATGATGTGGAAATCGGAGCCAATGCTTGTGTTGACCGCGGTGCATTGGATGATACGGTTATCGGCGACGGGTGCCGTATAGATAATTTTGTGCAGATTGCGCACAATGATAAACTCGGTATGGGGTGCGTTATTGTTTCGCAAGTTGGTATTGCCGGCAGTTGCACACTGGGGGATTTTGTCGTGCTTGGCGGACAAGTTGGCTTGGCGGATCATTTGAACGTCGGTAGCGGTGCGCAAATTGCGGCGCAATCCGGTGTAATGCGCGATGTTGAGGCCGGTGCGGTTGTGATGGGCAGCCCGTGTGTACCGTTTAAGGATTATATGCGTCAGGTTTCTTTTTTGCAGAAAAATTCAAAAAAATAGAGGTATGAATGTCTGAAAAGAAAATATACAACATTGATGAAATTATGAAGATGTTGCCACATAGGTATCCGTTTTTGTTAGTAGATAGATTGGAAATTGAAGAAGCCGGTATTAAGGGTGTCGGCTTGAAAAATTTGACAATGAACGAGTTGTTTTTTCAAGGACATTTTCCAAATAATCCTATTATGCCGGGTGTTTTGCAAATTGAGGCAATGGCACAAACTGCCGGTTGTGTGTTTATGAGTGAAAATGATGATTATGCTAAAAGAAAATGTAGCGTTCTGTTTATGTCGGTGGACAATGCAAAATTCCGTAAGCCGGTTCGTCCCGGGGATCAGTTGAAATTGCATGTTGAGAAGGTAAAATCCCATCGCAATATATTTGTTTTTCACGGCATAGGCAAAGTTGACGGACAGGTTGTTTCCGAAGCAGATTTAACAGCTATGATTATTGAAGAATAGATCCTTAAATATTTTTTGTAAGGGCAATACCGTATGGTATGGCCTTTTTTGATGTTTGATGATAAAAAAATAGTATTTTGACGATTTTTTAACTATTTATGTGCGACAAGTAGAACAAAATTATATGCACAAGGCAGTGGCTTTATGACAAGGCACTGTCCAACAACGCGAGGAAAATACTATGAAACGTCTTATTTTAAGTTTAATGACAGTTTT
Source organism: Alphaproteobacteria bacterium (assembly GCA_024408895.1). Taxonomy (GTDB): domain Bacteria; phylum Pseudomonadota; class Alphaproteobacteria; order RF32; family CAG-239; genus RUG410. The sequence continues at coordinate 9,100 of JAKSUO010000028.1, forward strand.
TTCATTTGTGGTACAACCGGCAGTGGCTTATGCAGCCACCACACCGGCAATGTCGTATCCATATTCGGCAACCACAATTTATTCTTATGCACGTGGTAAAAATTCAATGCGGTTGGCTGAGCTGTCAACTTGCGATATTGATGTAACAGACGCTTATGGCGACACGGCTTTATGCCTCGCGGTGCGTTATCATAACGAAGAAGCTTATTATAACCTGCTTGATGCAGGTGCTAATCCTAATCCGCCATGTATGCGTGTTTTAGAAGCTATGCGCCCCCAGAAAAGTTTGTTTGGCTGGTTTCCACCAAAGGCGGGCTATGCGTTGGCGGCGCTTGCTGTCGGTGGCGGAGTCGCTTTGGCATCCGGCGGTGGCGGAAGTGGTAGCAAAAAATGCTCGGGTTACACAGAAAATGATTGCCCTAATGCTCAACACATAACCGAAACATGTGTAGAAGATTCTTCGTATCATAAATGTGCGGAAAATACAAAAAATACCGAGGGAAATTGTGCGATTTTCGTAGTTAATAAAGATGAGTGCCAAATATGCCAACCGGAATATTATTTGGAAGGTGTAAATTGTGAAGAACGCTACATTACGGAACACTGTGAGGTATTTGAAATAAAAGCTGACCGTTGTAAAATATGCGAAGATGGTTATTACTTAAGTACTGATGGCGCTTGTTATCCGGGCGGCATAAATCACTGTAAAAAATATTCAGCCGCTAACAGATGCGCTGTGTGTGATGGTGATTATGTCTTAACCGAAAATGCGGATAGTTGTGTTTTACCAATTGAACACTGCCAGATACATTCCCCGGACGGAACTTGCGTGCGATGCGAACCCAATTATATGGCGAGTATGGATAAAACAGTCTGTGTACCAAAGATTGAACATTGTTCATATTATAATAACGACGGCACCTGTCATACTTGTTCGGACGGATATTCAAAAACAACGGGCGGAATGTATTGCGTGCCGACGATTCCACACTGTGAAAACCATAATTCCGATGGACAGACCTGTAATACATGTATGAGCGGATATCATTTAAGTATTGATAAAAAATCTTGCGTTGATGTAATAGAAGCTTGCGCTGTTTACAATGCCGATGGCACGTGTCAGACATGCGAAAGCAATTATCCGATATTGGAAAATGGCAAATGTTATACAAATGATTCGTATTGCGCACAAATTCGCAATATGGGACAAGATATTTGCCCATCATCACAGGTTAAGGATTTTTGTAAATTACAAGACAACGTGACACTGAATAAAAATTATTGGAAGTGTAAAAATGGGCCGGATCATTGTCAAACCGCCGATCAGGAAAAGGGTACTTGTTTAATATGTGAAACCGGCTATTATTCAGATGATGCCGGACAATGCAAACCACAAAATGTTTTGCATTGCGACAATGATTATGTTCCGAACAAAAATGAATGTAAAACTTGCGAAAATCTTTATTATTTGAACAATGGACAATGTCTGAGTATTGAAGATGAACACTGCGTAACCAGTCTGAAAAATCAGAAAGAATGCACAGCGTGCGCAACCGGTTATTATCCGGACAGTAATGGTGTTTGCCAACAACAAAATGTTTCGGGATGCGAACAATATATGGAAAATACCAATATATGTATGAAATGTATAAATTTGCATTATCTTGATGGAAATAGTTGTCCGGAGATTACCGATAAAGACGGTTGTTCCAACAGTAATGGTTATGACAACAGATGTGACACATGCGTAACTGGTTATTATCAGCATACGGATGGTAAATGTTATAGCGAACAAGCATATTGCACGATGAACGGTTACACGCAAACAAGCTGCCAGAGTTATGAAAAAAAGGTATATTGTCAAATTCAAGGTGTTGAACATACCGGCTATATGAAGTGTGAACAAGGTGAAATAGAACATTGCCAGAGCTATAATACTAATCACACCTGTGCGGTTTGCGATAACAAATATTATCCGGCAAACGGCGGTGCGCAATGTTCGCAAATAACAAGTTACGATACCTGTTCAATAGGTGGTGGTACACAGAATAAGTGTACTACCTGTTCAACCGGTTATTATCCGGATACCGATGGTGTCTGCCAACCTCAGAATGTTGCGGAATGTGCGACCTATACTCCGAACACGAACACTTGTACAAAGTGTAATTCTCTGCACTATTTAACTAATAATACCTGTCCGGAGATTACCGATAAAACAGGTTGTGCCGGCAGTGACGGTATAAATAACAAATGTTCTTCGTGTCAATCGTCATACAACTTTGATAATGGAAAGTGCTATAACGATGATGATTATTGCTCCGTAGTTAAGAATATGGGTACACCGACTTGTGAGGTACTTCAGACAAAGTCATATTGTGAACTTGAACGTGGTAGCGGTTTACAAAACGAAAATTATTGGACTTGCGTTGGTCAAGGTGACGAACATTGTGACACGGTTGACCCGGTAACCGGAAAATGCACGAAGTGTGAAAGTTTATATTACCCGAACTTAAGCGGTGTTTGCACAAATATAACAGAGACGCACTGTGCCGAAAGTGACGGTGTACATAATACCTGTACCACATGTAATTCAAACTATTACATAGATGGCGGCAAATGTTATAGTGAACAAGCATATTGCGCTATGAACGGTTACACGCAAACAAGCTGTCAGAGTTATGAAACAAAGGTATATTGTCAAATTCAAGGTGTTGAACATACCGGCTATATGAAGTGTGAA
>JAKSUO010000029.1 GCA_024408895.1 Alphaproteobacteria bacterium
TCCTCAAAAACTAATCTGTCTCCAATATTTAAAACCGGAATTGTTTTATACTTTTTTTTCTTTTTATTTTGATTAAATGTCGGTAAACTCCGTGTGAAAGAATTTTTAAAAAGGAGTTTTCTGTAAATGTCTAAAATTTTAATTACATCCGCATTACCATATATCAACGGCGTTCCTCACTTAGGACACATGGTCGGCTGCCTGCTGCCATCCGACGTTTATGCACGTTTTATGCGAATGATGGGAAACGAAGTTTTATACATTTGCGGTAATGACGAACACGGCACTGCCTCCGAAGTCGGTGCCTTAAAAGAAAATATGCCTGTGCAGGAATATTGCGATAAATATCACGCACGCCACGCCCAAACATATGCCGATTTTAATTTATCATTTGACTACTTTGGTCGCACATCAAGCGAACAAAACAAAGAGATAACCTACCATATTTTTGAACAGCTGGATAAAAACGGTTTTATAGAAGAACGAACAATGAAACAAGTTTATTCGGTTGATGACGGAATGTTTTTGGCTGATCGCTACATTACCGGAACTTGTCCGCATTGCGGTTACGAAAAAGCGCGCGGTGATCAATGCGAAAACTGCACCAAAGTTTTGGAACCGACAGAGTTAATTAATGCTCGCAGCACAATCTCCGGCAGTACAAATTTGGAAGTGCGCGAAACAAAACACCTTTTCTTAAACCTGCCGAAAATTGAAAATACATTAACTGAATGGCTCAAAACAAAAGAAGCTTTTTGGCCTGATGTTGCTTATTCAATCGCTAAAAAATGGCTTAAAGAAGGGCTGCAACCACGTTGTATTACGCGTGATTTGAAATGGGGATTTCCGGTCAACAAGCCCGGATATGAAGACAAAGTTTTCTATGTGTGGTTTGACGCGCCGATAGGCTATATCGGTATCACCAAACAATGGTCCGATGAAAAACCGAATGAACGCAACTGGAAAGATTGGTGGCTGAATGCCAAAGACATCCGCTATGTTGAATTTATGGGTAAAGACAATGTTCCATACCATTCCATCACATTTCCGGCAACTCTTCTCGGCACCAAAGAAGAATGGACTAAAGTTGATTTTCTTAAAGGATTCAGCTACCTGACTTTTGAAGGCGGTAAATTTTCAAAATCAGAACATCGCGGCGTGTTTGCCGAAGATGCTGTTAAGGAATTTCCGGCCGATTACTGGCGCTATTGGCTGATGGCAAATGCTCCGGAAGCCTCTGATTCCTCCTTTACGTTTGAAAGCTTTGTCGGCACAATAAATAAAGATTTAAACGGTGTTTTGGGTAATTTTGTGCAACGTGTGATGAAAATGACGGCATCAAAACTCTGAAGTTTTATACCACAGGGTGGTGATTTGGAAGATACGGACAAAGAATTGATTTCCGTTTTGCAAAACCGCGTTAATGACTATTTGAAATATATGAACGAATTGGAATTTCGTAAAGCTGTCAACGAACTACGCGCCATTTGGGTAGAAGGTAACAATTACATTTCTTCAACCGAGCCGTGGACGGTTATTAAAACCGACGAAAAGCGCGCGGCAACTATTTTGCGTCTGTGCCTGAATCTGATACGCATATACGCGATTTTAAGCGCGCCGCTGATACCTGAAACATCAGCAAAAATACTGGCAAAGTTTGGCTTAAAACAGCAAGATATGCCAAACCTTAAAGACTTTAACATTGCCGAACAAATTAATGTTCTTGATTCTGGTACACCTTTTGAGGTCGGAGAAGCGTTGTTTGAGCGCATTACGCCTGAAAAAGCAACCGAATTGCAACAAAAATACGGAGGTAACTGATGACAAATAAAAGAGAATGGGCTGAAATGAGTGTCAGCGGCCTGTTGAAATGGGTACACCGTTTGGTAATGCTGATAACTTTTCCGTTTAGAAAATTTTGGCAGATTGTTTTTGCCTTGTTGATTATATTAGCTATTTTGATTGCCACACCGATGTGCTATGGGGTAAAATTCCGTGACGTTTGGGACTGGTATAAAATAAAATTTCCCACCCATGAATTTGTTGAGGTAAAAGATCAGGCAAAGGCCCGTGTAACCGAAAAAATAAAGTCCGTTCGTCGCAAAGTAAACGGCATTTTTCCAACCGTTGTCCAAAAGCCGGAAAACACAGAAAACGCAGAAGACGAAGTGCGCTTTGTGTCATGGAATGTAGCAGAATTTAATAAGGCTAAATATAAACCGAGTTCTTCTAATGTCAAAGTTATTGCCGAAAGCAGCGAGAAAACTTTTGCCGAAATAAAAAAAGATGCGCAAAAAGATAATACCCCAAAAGTTTTTGAAATTAAAAAGCAAGCTGCCTCTGCGCAACCAAACAATCCGAATTTTGTAACCGATAAAAAAGATTTATCGTCATACTATGTTAAATTGGAAGATCAGAATTTGGAATACTTGACAGAGCCGGAAATTTTAACCGGCAAAATGACGATTGTCACACCGAATGATGTTTATATTCAAGATACTTTCGTATATTTGTACGGAGTTTATTGCGATCCGAACATATATGATACCGACCTGGCGAATAATTTTTTGCAGACCTTGGTCGCTGATGAAAATGTTCATTGTGATGTCATTGCTTACACCACACAAACTAAAGTTGCCACCGCGCTTTGTTTTGTTAATGACACGTTTATTAATAAAGCCTTAGTTGACAATGATATGGCAGAAAATGTTGCCTTAAAATAATACGAGAGAAAAATGTGGCAAGCGGCATTTATGATTAGCGGTTATATCCTGATTATTCTGGGGTTTGTAATGTTAATTCCGGCCGGTTTGGATGCCTCGGATGTTCCTTTTTTGGATATGCCTTTTGTGGTATCCGCACTAATTACCGTATTTTTCGGCTTTTTGTTGTTCTTATCCAATCATGTCAAAATTGAAAGAATCTCATTGCGACAAGGCTATCTGACAACCATTGTCAGTTGGGTTGCGGTTTGCCTTTTTTCCTCCCTCCCTTTTATACTATGCCACTGCGTTCCGAATATTTCGGATGCTGTATTTGAAGCCACTTCGGGCATCACCGGCACCGGTGCCACCATTATGGAAAATGTTGAAAAATTGCCGCAATCTGTTCTTATGTGGCGCTCTCTTTTAAATTATATAGGCGGACTTGGCGTTGTTATTTTTGCAGTGGCCTTATTACCGTTTCTGGGAATTGGAGGTATGCAAATTTTTCAGCATGAAAATTCGGATTCCAATGATAAATTTATGCCGAAGTTCAGTTATATTGCCAAACGCATTGTCTTTATCTATTTATCATTAATGATTATCGCAAGCTGTGCATTATATTTATGCGGCATGGGTTGGTTTGATGCCGTAAATCACGCCATGTCAGCCATCGGCACCGGCGGATTTTCCACCAAAAACAATTCTATTGCGGCTTTTCATAATATTTCCATTGAACTATGCATTATGATTTTTATGCTTGCCGGCGCGCTACCGATGACATTTTATATTTTGCTGTTGCGTGGCACTGATGCGGACCGCAACGGTCAAGTGCGCACCTTTTTAAAAATTATCGGCGGCATCTCGTTAATTTGGTGCATATATCTCTACTGTGTCACGAATTATTCATGGAGCGAAGTTTTACGCTACGGTATATTCACAGTTATTTCCATTGTTACAACAACCGGCTTGAGCTCTGTAAACTATATTGAATGGGGTGTTTGGGTAACGGCAGGAATTTTATTTTTATCGCTCATAGGCGGCTGCACTGGTTCAACCTGCGGTTCTATAAAAACTTTACGATGGCAGGTTGTTTTTGCCTTTTTGCGAAAACATTTAATTTCAGCAATAGACACACATCGTGTTGTGCCGCTCAAAATCGGCACAGTCAATATGTCCGAAAAGGTAACCATTTCGGTTTTTGTTTATTTGTTATCGTTCATTATATGCTGTATCGGGCTGATTCTTTTAGTAAGTTCATTCGGTATAGACTTCAAAACATCCGCAGCCGCTGTTATTGCCTGCATTGCCAATGTGGGCATCGGTTCGGTAGATGTTATCGGGCCGGCGGGGAATTATGCTTTTTTCAGTCAAGGAATTAAAGGAATTTTGTGCTTTGCCATGCTGTTGGGGCGTTTGGAAATTATGACAATTCTGGTTTTATTGACTAAATCATTTTGGCGCGATTAACTTTTCCATAATGTATTTCAAAACATAAATGCGAACGGCGCTTGATAGATTTTCGGTTCTGGGGTTTTCATCAATATACGTAATCAACTGATTAAGACTTTGCTTTTCCCTTTCACATATTTCAAGCAATACGTCATAAAATTCCTTCTCCAAGCTAATGCTGGTGGCATGTTTTCCGGCAATTAGAACTGATTTTTTTATCATTTTTTGCGACGATAGTTGTCTATGGAAATAACTTCGGCTTTATTGGCAATTTGTGCGGCCGCTCTGTTTGCTTGCGGTTCGGCCAATTCCGTTGCCGCTTCATAATCATCCGGTTCAAAACTAAGGCCGAATTTAGCATACGGATCGGCAAAATAGGTTATGGCCTCATAAGGAATGGTAATTGTTTGCAAAACACCGCCAAAACTTAAATCAACAGAAAAGCTATTATGATGGACAACCAAATTTTCAAACTGATTTTGCAAAACAATTGTCATACTTTCCGGATATTGTATTTTCAAATTTTTAGAAATAATCGTTCCCGGAAAATCGGTACGAAAAGTTATATAAAAATGATTTTCACCCGGCAACCCCTGCTCTTCAACAATTTTGAGCGCGTAATACACAACGTTGCGCAACGACTTTTCAACCAATTCGTCATAATTCATTTCATCAATGTATTTTGTCATTTTCCTTCCTTTAAAACGAATGAGCCTTTCTGTTGCTAGGCGGCTCAACCCCACTTAACGCTAACCAAAGCCTTAAGGATTAAAGTTTGTTGCGTTTGCTTAAGCAGCTACTGCAACAGGTGCAAAATTATCATTTGCATTCATTTATTTTGAACCGATAACGGTGGTATCTCACCGGACACAACACATATCTTTACTATACACTGTCAAACCTCATTCACCCCCGTCAATGGTGGAGGTGCCGGGTACTGCCCCCGGGTCCAATGCACCTATTTCATAAGGCCTCTGGTGTCACAGCCAATTTCTTGACAAAGATATTATATAAATTTTTTAAAAAAATTCAAGAATGAAGAGCCATAAAATATACTTTTTTATTTTTTCTCGTTAAAACAATACGTTATGAAAAAATTAGCGTTTTTTTTTCAATCATAATGCATATTTTACTGGATTTTAAAAAAAAGCCGTGTTATATGACTCAGTGTTTAACAAATTTTTAAGTATTTTTAAAAAATGGTTAAACGTTGTTAACACCGCTCTGTCGGACTGCTTTAATAGCAAAACACGCGGAAATTCTTAAAAGATGGGAAACGTGTTGTCAGACGTTCGGTATTTAGAGGTGACATTTAGTCGTGTTTAATAAACTTGGTTTTATCCTTGTCAGTGGGCTTGTATTGTTCAGCAATGCAATTTATGCTAACGAAGACATGGATGTATTACCCAAAAAAGAGCAATTAGCAGACAGCGCTCTTTGTTCGGTAGCCGCAAAACAAGCGGGTGTTGAATTCGGGGTTAGTTATGATTTGTTGCAAACAATTTCGGCAGTAGAAAGTGGACGATGGGATAGTTTGCAAAACAGGTATGTAGCCTGGCCGTGGACAGTTAATGCTGAGGGAAAAGGTTATTATTTCTCATCAAAGGAAGAAGCTATTGCTGCCGTAAAAGACTTTCAAAAACGAGGCATAACCAGTATTGATGTTGGTTGCATGCAGATAAATCTAAAGTATCACGGTGAGGCATTTAATTCTATTGATAAAGCCATTGATCCGGTAAGTAACGTTAAATACAGCGCAAAATTTTTGCGTTCGTTGTATTCGCAAAATGGCAACGATTGGAAAAGAGCAGCTAAAAGGTATCATTCTTCAAATCCGATTGCAGGCGAAATTTATACCAAACGTTTGCAAGAACGTTTTGAAACGTATAAAGTTGCCGGATTGGCGCAAAGTTCAGATTTATTTTAAGAATGAAAGCAGAAATTTCAAAGTATAAAAAAGAATATCACGTAAAAAGCTATGAAACTGATTGTCATGGCTTTTTGCGTGTTGTTACACTAATGAATTGGTTGCAAGACATAGCTTTTGAAAACGCTGAGTTTCTTGGATTCGGATTAGAGGCTTGTCGGGCGCAGAATCTGGCTTGGGTTGGTTCCGACTATGCCGTCAGAATTCGCCGAATGCCACGTTTAGATGAACATATAACTATTGAAACGTGGCCGGCAACAGAAAAATTGTGGGGCGCGATTCGCGATTTTACGCTTAAGGATAAAAACGGAGAAATTATTGCTTTAGCAAGCAGCCAGTGGGTACTGATTGACTACGAACGGCGCCGTCCGGTAGCTTTGAAAAAACATTTTCCGAATTATTCGTTCATTCCCGAAAGAGTTATAGCCGAAGATTTCCCAAAGATTAATCCCCCGCAAAGCCATAATGTGTATGACTTTGAGGTTCGTTTTGACGATGTTGATGTCAACAACCACGTAAATAATGCCGTATATCCTTTATGGGCAAGCGAAAGTCTTGATAACAATTACCGAAAAGAACACTTTATAAGCGAAATGAACATTAGTTTTAAAAAAGAAGCCTTATACGGTGAAACAGTTTCCATTCATACAACGCACGAACAGGACGAAAGTTTGCATTTAATCACCGATAAAAACACGGGAACAACGTTGGCTGCTTGCCGTTTCAAGTGGACGAAAATTACATTATAACCGCAGGCATTAAGGCTTTTCGCGGCGAGATATTCTGCTTGAATACCGCATGAAAAATCGGATACGCACGTTCACACTCCGTAACGGCAATATTCAAAACCTGCGATAATTTATCAGTTAAGTTCAAGTCCTTTTCATCAATAAAAATAGAGTGTTTAAAAATCGGCATTTTAGCATCTTCCCAATACGAAAAATAACCGACCCATATATCTTCATTCAGAAGTGCCAACAGTTCATAAATATTCGGTTCGTTCACATTTTCCGATTCCAAATTAAGCAAGCAAGATATGTGCAGACAATTCATTTGTTCTTCCCACGCCAAGAACAACAACATATTATCCCATTTGCCCTGAATTTCGGCAACAACTTCATTAGGATTTCGGCGTTCAAACGCTTGCCGACGTTGCGCAAATAAAAATACAATATCATCAATCGGATTATATTTATAAAGTTTTTGGGCAAGCATTCCGGTTTCCTTGAAAACGACTACACAACAAGCATTGCATATTTACCTGTTCAAATTCAAATTTTGTAACAAAGTTTTCCACTTTTTTGCGAACAATTTCTTTTCTTTTTTTTGCAATATTACGGAAAAACAACAAGATAAAAAAATAGGTGTTTATAATATTTTTTTTGCTGTGGATTATCTGTTTTTTATTAATATACTTTTAAGCAATTAAATGTAAGGGGATAAAAATGGTTGGATTTGCGTATCCTGAAATTTCGCCGATAATTTTTTCCATTGGACCAATAGCCATCAGGTGGTATTCCATGGCATATTTGGCCGGCATATTGCTCGGATGGTGGCTTATATCACATCGGGTTAAGAAATACAACATCAGTTTAAGCAAGTCAAATTTGGAAGATTTGATTTTTTACGTTACGCTCGGCATTATTTTGGGCGGACGTTTAGGTTATGTGTTATTTTACGGTCGCGGTCAATACGAAAATCCTCTGGAAATTTTTGCCATTTGGCATGGTGGAATGTCGTTTCACGGTGGAATAATCGGTGTAATACTCGCATTGTTATGGGCTTGTTATAAGCTGAAGCTTCCGTTTTTAAAAATTACGGATTTAGTATCTTCTGTAACGCCCATCGGCATTTTTTTCGGCCGTTTGGCCAACTTTGTGAATGACGAACTATGGGGACGAGTTACTGACGTTCCGTGGGCGGTGCGCTTTCCGAACGGCGGTTATTTACCGCGCCACCAGTCACAATTATACGAAGCCTTTTTAGAAGGAATCGTTTTATTTTGTGTGCTGAGTTTTTTGTGGCGTTTTAAATTCTGTCGTGAGAATCAAGGTGTAATTTCCGGTGTATTTTTGCTCGGTTATGCCGGTATGCGTGTGATAAGCGAACATTTTCGCGAACCCGATGTACAAATCGGCTTTTTATGGTTTGGTACCACAATGGGGCAACTTTTATCCGTCCCGATTATAATATTGGGAGCGTATCTGCTGCTGCGTCCATATTTTAATAAGCACTAAGCAATTGTTGTAATATTGCAATTAAAGCGATGATTTTTATGCAAAGCATTGTGTGCGCGTTCTATGACTTCTGAGGCATTTAAATCTTTGCGAATTTTTTCGGAAACGCATGCCGATATTGTTACTTTCATTTTTTTCCCGAATGCCAATATAAATTCCGATGAAGCCACGGCACGACGTATATTTTCGGCATATTCATGGGTATGCTTGGCGTCTTCATTTTTGAACACCATAATCAACTCTTCTTTATTATAGCGATAGAAAATCGGCTCATACGGCAACTCTCTAATTTTATATATAATCATTTGTTCCAACGCTTCCACTTTCCGTTCGCCCAAAACATCAACCAGCTTATCCCGATTATCAACACTGAATATTACAATCGTGTATTTAAACGGAAACTTGGAATTTGCATGTGCCAGATATGCAATCTGACTATGCACAAATTCCAACCTGTCATAATGATAGCGATGATATAAATCGGCACAAATAGCCGTCAGCAAAATAACTGCCGCTCCAAAAGAAAAAGCGACGGAACCGCCGGCGGTTGTAGCATATGTCAAACTCATAAGCACACACACATAAGCATAAAAAAGCCCTGTACCGATAATTGAACTTTCCATACATATATTAATGAGTACCCAAACCAAGACAATTGCCCAAACAACATACGCCGCCAACGGCACATTTTCCAAAGTAATATTCATATACGGCAGCTCGGCAAACAACGGGCTGAGATATTGAAACACAACAGCTTCCGCCAACAAGCCGCACAACAAATACATATTTTTTATTTGTATCAACTTCCCTTGTGGCATCAAATGCAGAGCAACCAGCGTTAAGGGCAAAATAAAACATAGGCATTGAAATTCGGGACGAGATGTGAATACTCCGCCGTATAAAATTTTCAAACTATTGACAATCAAATAGCTTGCCGCCACAACCAACAGAGTAAAGAACGGCTTAGAACGATTAGAAAGATACTGCAATACCCCGCACAAGCCGACCACGCCCCAAAAAAGAAAATGCAGCAAAATAGTTGTATCATCGGCAATCGGACTTTGTGCGAAAAAAAACGTCAAAATCACCAACAAAAACATTGCCGGCACAAATGATCCGCGAATCGTTGAAAATATATATTTAAAATTGCACAAACTCTTTACCGTCACGGTAATCTCCTTTTTCCGGCAAATTATAGAGCAAAAGAGTTTAAATTTTATTTATGCATTTTAAAATAGAGCTATCGCCGTACGAATAAAAACGATATTTCTGTTCAACGGCATGTTTATAAGCCTGTTTCATACGTTCGGTACCGCCAATAGCGCATATCAGCATAAACAAGGTAGATTTCGGCAAATGGAAATTCGTAACAATCATATCAATAATACGGAATTTATACCCCGGCGTAATAAAGATATCGGTTTCACCGCAAAACGGATGCAAAACACCGGATTCGTCGGCAGCACTTTCCAACAGACGAACCGAGGTTGTGCCAACGGCGATGATTCGGCGTCCTTCTCTTTTGGCTTTATTTATAATTTCACATGCTTGCGGTGATATCACTCCATATTCGGCATGCATTTTATGATTTTCGGTATCGTCGCTTTTTACCGGTAAAAATGTACCTGCTCCCACATGCAAAGTCAAAAAAACGCGCGTAACTCCCATATTATCAATTTCTTTTAAGAGTCTGTCGGTAAAATGCAAGCCGGCGGTCGGCGCAGCCACTGCTCCCTCATGCTTGGCATATACGGTTTGGTAATCTTCTTTATCATTATAAGGATTCCACAACCCCGGCAAAGGTTTATCGCGCTTAATATACGGCGGTAAAGGCATTGCGCCGTAGTTTTCCAACTGATGCCCCACCACATCGGGCGCACAATCAAATTTGATTAAAACTCCGTCTTCCGAGTCCTTTTGCACCACTTCAGCGGCAAAATCCGATTCGTCGGCCGCAATATCTGCATTATAAAATCTGATCACATCACCCGGGTGCAATCGTTTAGAATTTTTAATAAAAGACCACCAACAAATACCGTCATCCGGATGGTAGAGTGTTACTTCCACCAAAGCCTCTCCGCGTTTTCCGTAAAGACGTGCCGGAATAACTTTTGTATCATTAAACACCATCACGTCATCAGGACGCAATATCTTTGGCAAGTCATAAAAATGGCGATCAACTATTTGATTTTCTTCCGATAAATCCAATAAACGCGACGAGTCGCGCGGATTCGCAGGTTTTTTGGCAATTAAATCTTTATCTAATTCAAAATCAAATATATCAACTCTCATTTTCAGTCCTTTCGTTCAGATTTTTATAATACAGTCGTATTATTAAAGCAAGATTTTAATTTTTTCCCAAAACGACTAATTGACAAATATTACTTTTTCCCTCTAGATTGCGATATTTTCAGACTTTTTATCATAATTTAATGAAATTTTTTTTATTTTTTTGACAAAAAGGTATTGCAAAATGCTAAAAATTATTGTATAGTCAGTCATCATTTGAGAGAATATGCATTAAAAGGAGTTTACAAAATGGTACAAGAAAACACAAACAACGAGGTTATGGAAGGAATTAAGAACGCAGAAAAAGTTATTCAATCGTACGCCTACGATCAAGAACTTGATGCAGCCATCACATATTTACAAGAAAATGATCCTGACAACGCAGTATTGGCAACAGTCAAAGATTTTGATCGTCCAATGCTTAAAGCATTGAATGCGTTATATCGCGTTGATGAAGCTAGTGCAAAAGGCGATACCGAAGAGTTGAAAAAAATTGCCGAATTTTTAGGAAGCTACGAAGAATACGATAACACACAGGAATTAAAAGAAGAATCCGAAAGAATTCTGAGAGAAATCGGTGGTAATGACGAACAAATTCAAGCCGTTACGGAAATAATCAGCGAAACCGACAACATAGAACATCAAGTGGAAAAATATGAAGAAGTTCAGAGCAGAGTTTTAAGCATGCCTGATGAAGACATTCTTCAAAATGGACAAGAAATTGAAGATATTATCAACGATGACGATTTTAGACAAAGCCTTCGTCAGCAAGTTGAAAAAGCCAAAGAAACCGTAAGCATTGAAGATGAAGACTCCGTTGTTCAAAATGAAGATGATCTGTGGGAAAGTAAGATAGAATCAACATTAAATGAAATTATTACCGCACGTATGGATGACGCCGAATTTGCGGCAAAAGATCATCAAACGAAGAAAGATATATTAAGAGAAGATGCCAATTCAATTTTCCATTCGAATTTAATGAGAATGGCCGGTGCTTCTGCTGTTGATGAAAATTCCGACGCAGAAACTAATGATGCCAATGCAGGCAACGCTATGATAAACTTAATTAATGGCAAAACAG